>DAOWME010000060.1 GCA_030643245.1 Deltaproteobacteria bacterium | reverse complement strand
GAACTGCGTTCTCCTCAGGTTTACGCCTGCGACGTACGATCATGTACGCCTCGGCGCAAACCGTCGTGCGGCCTTGCTCAGAGAAAAAATTGCTCATTTCTGAATTGGAAACCAACTCGTGCCCTTTTCTCAAGAAGTCCATTTATGGATGGACACTAATTATGGGATCTCCACTCACAATCCGACAGTTGGAATATCTACCATTAGGCGGTTTCTTGTTCTGAGGTTCGATATTCAAATTTATGTAACCGAGGGGCCAACCTCGAATGGTGTAAACAGGCAAATGAAGGGTGCCTAAATTTGTTATTTAAATTTGGGACAAAGTAGTTTAAAATAGCAACATGGTGCAGGATAAAAATTCTGACACTCTGGATATAATTCCATGACACAGACTTACCTTGCAATGACCGGAGAGAGCCGTCCCGTCTCCGTGATAGAGCGGGAACACTTTGTACCGCTTGAGTCGGGCCACGGCGGGTTGTTGAGATTCGTGGTGAATTTTCATATATTGGAGAGGATGAAATGAAAGCTACTAACCGGAAGGGTAATGCTAAAAAGTTAATTCTATGTGATTTTGACGGAACGATCACCCAGGAAGATGTTGGGTATAACTTCCTCAACAAGTTCACAAGGGAAAACTGGGAAGATATCGACCAAGATTATGTGGAAGGGGAAATAGGCTCAAAGGAGGCATATGCCAGAATTGCCAAAATAATAATGGGAACAAGAGAAGAGATGGTCGATTTCATCTGCCACGACTCATCATTAGACCCCCATTTCAATGACTTCTATGCATTCTGCAAGGATAAAGGGGTTGACCTGAAGATTGTAAGTGATGGTTTTGGGTTGTACATCGATGCCTTGCTCAACCAATATGGTATCAGTGGTATTGAATACTTTGCCAACAAACTTGTATTTAAAGACAAGGATAGATTGGAAATCGACTTTCCCTTCCATAACCCTGAGTGTGGTACCTGTGGAAATTGCAAGAGTACAATCTTGAAAAAATTTCGAGATGAGTATGACCACATCATATTCATAGGTAACGGCCTGTCTGATAGGTGTGTGGCCGAAGAGGCCGATGAAGTATACGCAAAGGACACCTTATACTCCCACTGTATCGAAAGTGATATACCTTGCTGGAATTATGACAATTTTTCAGCAATAGAGAAAAATATGTCAAAAAACATCAGGGGTATAATTTTCGATCTGGATGGGACGCTTATCAATTCCGTTGAATCCATCCATAAGAGTTTCAACTATGCACTGGAATCCCTTGGGTGCGTGGCGATTAAGCGTCACGAGATAGGGGTCCTGTCCGAAAGCTCTATAATGAATACTATGAATCAACGGGTTAGACCCAACGAAATCAATGATGCCATGAGACTATTTAAAGAAAAATACACTGATCTCGTAGTGAATCATCCATCTCTCTTTCCGGATGCGAGGCGGGTTATCTCCCGTATAACAGGTTCAGGGGTGGTTTTGGGGATAGCAACGAATATGGGAGGCGAGCATGCCAGAGAAGTCCTGCGGCAAACAGAGATTGAAGGGTATTTCAAAGCCGTAATCGGAGCTAATGAGCCCGGGAAATCGAAACCCAATCCGGGAATGATCTTTGATGCGTTAAGAGGTATGAACCTGCCCAAGGAAGACGTAGTATTTGTTGGGGATTCAGTAATCGACATTGAAACCGGCATGAACGCGAAGATCGATGTATATGTTGTGCCCACTGGCTTCGAAACGAAAGAGAGGTTATCAGAGAAGACGCCTAAGAGGATATTGAACGGTTTGGGGGATCTTGTGAACATAATTGACGGTGGCCCGTCTTTGTGAGTAACAGGTAACAGGATTAAGGTGTCAGTAAAAGCTAATCCCTGACCCGCGCGATCTCTTACCTTTGTGAAAGCGTGTTTTAGAACATGCTTTGCAGAATGATCTTGGGGGCATTAAGGGACGTGGCCGAAATAACTTCCCCATTTGTACATCTCATCTTCAGGCCATCTTTGCCCGATCTTCAAACACAAAATCATCGAAATAGGCAAAACTATTTCTTTGGTTTCGTATTTTCAGATCGAACAAATCTGACCTAAATCTGAGCGCCAACTTGAGGAAGTTATTTCGGCCACGTCCCTTACCATACGTCAAGATCAGGGGATGCTCAACCCATGTCCATCTTGTTACACTGCAACAACCTCTTTGACCTCTGCAATCTTTTTCTTCAGAGTAGCCTCTATCCCCATTTTCAACGTCATCTGAGACATGGGGCATGACCCGCAAGCCCCGGTTAGCCTTACACTTACCACTCCATTATCAACGCCTACCAACTCCACGTCTCCTCCGTCTGCCTGCAAACTGGGCCTTATCTGTCCCAATACTTCTTCGACTTTTTCCTTCATGCTTTAGTCCCTCCTTTTCTTTATTTTTCTATAATCTAATTAAGTTTCACTGTTTTGTCAACCCCCTGTGGCAATTCTAATTTTGGCCTCATCACTAAATTTGCCCGATCCCGGTAGCCAGAACAGTTCATTTATGATATAATCGCTTGTAAGAAAAGAATTTGTCTGCATGGAGGAAAACTCCATGGGGAAAACTCCACAGCGAATACGGCGATACGTGGGTGTGGACAGCTATTGATCCTATTAACAAACTGGTACTCGCCTTTCATGTGGGAGATCACGAGCAAGAACAGGCCGAAGGGATATTAAATCGAGGAGGCCTTATCCCTTGTTATGAGCAGGAGGGGAGTCTTAATGGCCAATAAGGACCGGATGAACCTCAAAAACGATTCTTTCCGTTATAAAGAACGGATATATTGACAGGCAACAGGGCATAGTGTTAAGGAAGACCGAAGTAATCACAGTCCTTAACAGTGAAGAGGGGGCTTTTTGATTCCCGGCAGATGATTTTATTTCTCCTGCGACTGCCTTCTGCTTTGTTCTGTGAGCAATTGTTCAAGGTTGGCAAGCGACTTGAGGTTTTAAGAACCTTCGATGGTCTTGTGCCCCCGCAAATCACTATTTTATGCATACAGCCCGCACCTGTTTTATGCCTGTATGGCCACTGATTACTTTCCGTATCCCATCCTGTTTCAATGTCCTCATCCCCTCTTTCATGGCGGCTTCACGTATCTCTCCAACCCTTGCTCTACCCTGAATCAATGCCTTGATCTCGTCGGAACCAATCAGTAACTCATGTATCCCCATCCTGCCCTTATAGCCTATATTGTTGCACGCCGGACATCCCACGGGTCTGTAAAAAACCATATCATTACTGTAACTGACTCCCAATTCCTCAAAATATTCCTCTCCATAGTCAGTCACTATATTATCAAATTCCTCTTGGGACGGGGAGTACGGTTCTCTGCATTCTTTGCAGAGTGTCCTTATGAGCCTCTGGGCCAGTACCCCCAATAATGCATCGGCAAAGCTAAAGGGCTCCATCCCCATATCGAGAAGCCTTGTAACAGTCTCAGGGGCACTATTAGTATGCAAGGTACTCAATACAAGGTGCCCTGTCAAAGATGCCTTGATCCCCGTGGAAACCGTCTCTTCATCCCTCATCTCGCCAACCATAATCACATCCGGGTCCGCCCTTAAAAAAGCCCTCATTGCCGACGCAAAGGTCAACCCGATCTTAGGATGGACCTGAACCTGTCTTAGCCCGTATTGCGTAATCTCAACAGGATCTTCCGCCGTCCATATCTTCCTTTCTGGCTCATTAATATAACTCAAAACCGAATGTAATGTGGTTGTCTTTCCTGAACCCGTGGGGCCGACAACCAGGGCAATTCCGTATGGTTTTCGCACTATTTCTTTAAAACTATTGAGGTTTCTATCAGACATGGCCAGGTTATTCAACGGGATCGGTTCAGCGGCTGCAAGGATTCTCATTACAACATCCTCTGTCCCTCCGGCCGTAGGAATCGTAACCACCCTGAGTTCTATATCCTCTCGTCCACGTATCTTAAACTTGATCTTCCCATCCTGGGGTAATCGCTTTTCAGCGATATCCAGCTGAGCCATAATCTTCAGTCTCGAAACAATGGCCCTATTGTGGCTATAAGGGATAGTGTGGTAGGGAACGCATAACCCATCTATTCTAAGCCTGACAGCTGTATTCTTCCTGCCTGGATAAGTCTCAACATGGATATCAGAGGCTTCCCTATTGTATGCTTCCATTATTATCTTGTTAACCAACTGTACTATGGCGCTATCAACCTCAGTCACTTCCTGTGTATAGGTATAAGCTCCGTAACCGTCGTCAACAACATCATCAAGCTTGCTCAATATGTCGTCAATCGACTCATCTCGCGTCTCTTCACCAAAAAAGAAGTTTAGGTAACTTATTATGTCCTCTTTCAAGACAACAACAAATTTACACTCGTTGTTTCCAAATATTGACTTGATAAGGTCAGTCATGTGGAGGTCAGACGGGTTTTTGATACCAACAATGATCTTATTATCTTTTCTTTTTAATGGGACCCATAGATTCTTCTCTAGGTAGCTGAGTTTCAGACCCAGCAAGAGTTCTTCCGGTATGAGGGTTCTATCGTTGAAAGAGACAAATCTGCATCCATAAAAAGCACTAAGTGACTTTCCAATATTCTCCTTTGAAACATTGAACCTCCTCATTAAGGTTGACTCAACCTCTTCCTTTTGTTCTCTGGCCTCCTTGATGGCTTCTTCCAGTTCTTGATTAGTAATGATACCGTTTTCTATCAAACGATCAAACTTTGACCTAGGCTTTTTGCCGGCCTTGATCTGATTATAAAAGGCTATCCCCAGAATCCTTGCCATTTCATTAACAGATTCGACATTTTCCGGTGTAAAATCGCTTCCGTCCTTCTTGTTTATCAACTGTATTGCGCCCAAGAGATATTTATCAAATATAATGGGAGCTGCCAGAACCTGGGCAGTTTTGTACCCTGTCTTTTTGTCCCAACTCACATCAAACTTGAGCCGGGGATCAACCTTTCGCAGAGCATCGGCATCATAGGCATCTGATATGTTTACGACTTTCCTGGAAGTTGCTGCAAAACCTGCGATACTTTCGGGAGTCACAGGAATCCGAATCGTCTCAATTCCATCTTTCACCGCAAACCATGAGTAGAGTTCCTTCTTGATCCCGTCTATTGCATAGATATTAATTCTGTCTGCATCAAACAATCCAAGTATGTCATCCTTTAAGCCTATGAGAATCTCGTCTAGGTTGCGGGCCGAGTGGATACGATTGGTTATTTCTTTCAGCGCCAATCCGTATTTCAGTTCCCTCTTCAACCGCTCAATATCACTTTCAACAGGTTTAAGCCTTCTTGCTGTGTCCAACGTCTCCTCCATTAAAGCCCACCATATAGAGGACCTTATATTATGTGCTAATTATTCCTGTGTTTTTGTATTTTTAGATCGAACAAATCTAACCTAAATCTGAGCGCCAACTTGAGGAAGTTATTTCGGCCTCGCTCCTTACCATTTCATAATGTTAATCTCATCCACATTTATCGTTTCTTTGTTCCTGGACAGGTTCACTATGATCGCCAGACCCACGGCCACCTCGGCCGCGGCAACGGCCATAACAAAGAAAACAAATACCTGCCCGTCCAGGGAATCTAGATGCTTCCCGATGGCAACAAATGAAAGGTTTACAGCATTCAACATAAGCTCTATTGCCATAAATATCATGATCGCATTTCTCCTGACCAGAACTCCTACTACGCCAATCGTAAAAAGGATTGCGGAAAGAACAAGATAGTATGATAATGGTATCATCTTTACAACTCCTTCTTTGTCAAAACGATAGCCCCCACAATAGCTGCGATTAGCAGGATAGAGGTTATCTCAAAAGGCAAGACCCAGTCCGTAAAGAGCAGGCCGGCTATGGCCTTAGTATTTCCCACGGCAGATACCTTGGCTGCGGTCTCTGTCCCCATATTTCCGTAAAGAACGCCTGTAGCTACAATAGAGCCGATGCCACCCAGCAAGAATAGAGCAATAGAGACTCCAAATGCCTTTTGCAATGGGTGTTTTTCACTCACCCTCTTTTCCTTTTCAAGGTTCAGTAACATAATTACAAAGAGAAAAAGCACCATTATGGCGCCGGCATACACAATGACCTGGATGGCGGCTATAAACTGAGCATTGAGGAGTATGTAGAGACCCGCAATACTGAAAAAAGTCAAGACCAAAGACAAGGCACTATGAATCGGATTGCGCAGGACAATGACCAGGATTGCCGAAATCACTGTCACTATCGCGATAAGAAGGAAGAAAAAGAGTGTCATGGTCACGTATCTCCTTTCACAATGGCGCTATTTACGCAAAAGCATCCCCTTATCGTATTGCATAGCCTCACGTGAATAATCGGCCAATTCATACTTAGGAGTCATCACTATCGCCCCCACCGGGCAGGCCTCTACACAAAATCCACAAAAGATACACCGGGCCAAATCAATCTCATAACGCTTAGCATACCTGCCAAGCTCATCGTCTTCCACGACCTCAATATGAATACACCCGGAAGGACAGACCGTAGCACACAGCTGGCACGCGACGCATTTTGCGCGTCCATCTTCGTTTGTAAGGAGCCGGTGAAGGCCCCTAAACCCGGGATAACACTCAAACTTTTCCTCCGGATATTGAATAGTTATGGGTTTTGAAAAAAAGTGTTTTAGCGTGAGACTCAATCCTTTGATGAGCGGTACAATCATTGAATTCCCCTTTGTCTATTGTCCATTCACAGATCATTGCTGTATGGACACCAGATTAAATGATCAGGGTAACTAGCGCAGTCACCACAATGTTGAGCAGGGTCAACGGAAGAAGCACCTTCCATCCAAACCTCATGAGTTGGTCATATCTGAACCTTGGATAGGTGGCCCTGACCCAGATGAAGAAGAACACAAAGGCAAGTACTTTCCCTATGAACCAGACCACAGGAGGCAAGAAGGGCCCCCTCCATCCCCCCCAGAAAAGGGTCACCGCGATGGCGCTTACCGCGATGATATGCATATACTCACCCAGGTAAAAGATGGCGAATTTCATAGAGCTGTATTCCGTCTGGTAACCGGCGACTATTTCATTGTCGCACTCAACGAGGTCAAACGGCGTTCTGCCCACTTCTGCAAAGGCGCAGATCAGATAGAGAAGAAAACCGAAGGGCTGTAAGAATACAAACCACACATGCTCCTGTGCGTTGACTATGTCAACCATACTGAGGGACCCGGTCAGCATCAAAACACCTATAATAGAAAGGCCCAACGGCAATTCATAACTGATCATCTGGGCCGCGGCCCTAAGGCCTCCCAGCATTGAATACTTGTTGTTTGAAGACCAGCCGGCCAGGACCAAGCCGTATACACCCAGAGACGACAGGGCAAAGACATAGAGTATCCCGATATTGATGTCCGCAATATGAAGCGGGATAACCCTACCCAACACTTCTATCTCATTCCCAAACGGGATAACAGCATATATTGCCAAGGCGCATCCCATATAAATAACAGGGGCCAGATGGTACAAACCCTTGTTAGCCTTGTCAACGGTCAATTCCTCTTTAAAAAAGAGCTTTGTCCCGTCAGCGATAGGCTGTAATAACCCTTGCCAACCTACCCTGTTCGGTCCATGCCTGACCTGCATACGTCCCAGGACTCTTCTTTCCATCAAGGTGACATAGGCTACCATCAACATGACAACAGACAAGACGATGACCATCTTTACCAACATTATCCCGATAGTTATCACTACCTCTAACATTGTCCCTTCTTCCTCTTTTTTTCGTATTATGTATTACAAAGTGGAGCGTAGCGACGAGACCCTACGGATCCTATCGATCAACCTCGCCAAGCACTATATCTATGCTGCCTATCACCGCTATAACATCAGCGATAAGACTTCCTTCAACCATCGTGGGAAGGGACTCGAGGTTTACAAAAGACGGGGGCCTGATCCTCAATCGATAGGGTTTATTCGTTCCGTCACTCACTATGTAAAACCCCAGTTCTCCCTTCGGGGCCTCCACACTGGAGTATACCTCGCCAACCGGGGGGTTAAAACCCCCACTCACAATCTTGAAGTGATGAATCAAGGCGGCGATGTCCGTGTATACTTCCTCTTTCGGAGGCAACATTACCTTCGGAGCATAGACATTTATATCGCCTTTGGGCAATCGTTCCAAGGCCTGCAGCACGATCTCGGCGCTCTGCCTCATCTCCTCAATTCGTACCTGATACCGGTCATAGCAATCACCATTCTCGCCTGTAGGAACTATGAAGTTGAAGTCTTCGTAACTCGAATACGGATTGGATCTCCTGATGTCCCAAGGAACATTGGAGCCCCGAATCATAGGCCCTGAAGCGCCAAGATTGACGGCATCCTCCGCCGACAGAATCCCTACCTCTTTCGTTCTCTGCATCCAAATCGGGTTCTTGGTGAGCAAGGTTTCATAATCATCAACTTTAGCGGGGAATAATTTCATAAGTTCCGTGGCCTTACTTACGAAGCCATCCGGCAGATCAGACGCCAAACCACCTATTCGAAAGTAACTTGGCGTTAAACGGGCGCCACACACCATCTCGAAAAGAAATGTGATCTCATCCCTCTCTCTAAAGGTATAAAACAAGGGGGTCATAGCCCCGATGTCATGAGCGTGTGTACCCAACCAGATAAGATGGCTGGCTATGCGCTGCAACTCGGCCATAATTATCCGTATATACTGTGCCCTCTTCGGAACCTCGATATCTAACAGCTTTTCCACCGCAAGTACATATGAAAAATTGTTTGACATCCCGGCCAGATAGTCAAGCCTGTCAACAAGGGTTATACATTGATGGTAGGTCTTGTTTTCCGCTAACTTCTCGACCCCCCTGTGCAGATATCCAATATGGGGCGTTGCCTTGACAACCACCTCTCCGTCGAGTTCCAAAATAACTTGCAACACCCCATGAGTACTGGGATGCTGCGGCCCCATGTTTATGGTAAGAGTCTCTGTTTTAGCCATTTTACCCTCATTGTACATCTGGTTACATGTCTGCTTACTGGAACAGATCCCGGATTGCCATCTAAATTCTCAGATAGACGAAACGCCCCCCCACGCCTACTTCAAGATGGTCTGGTCGAAAAACCGTCTGGTCGTATCATCTTCCCCTTAGCGGGTAGTCCTTTCGAAGGGGATGTCCTTCCCAGTCATCGGCTAGCAAGATCCTCCTTAAGTCAGGATGGTCCTCAAACCCGATCCCGTACATGTCGTAACATTCCCTTTCCAACCAATTGGCCGTTTTCCATACGGAGTAAACGGAGGAAATTACCTGGTAGTTTCTGGGGATTGGCGCCTTTATTCTCAGCCGCTTATTCTTCTTTATGGAATAAAGATGATACACAATCTCAAACCTTGGTTCTCTTTTCAAATAGTCCACACAGCACAAATCCGAAAGGAAGTCGTACAAAAGGTCCTCGTCACTGCAGAGAAACCTGGCAACCGGCAAGATGTCCTCTTTCTTGACGACAATCGTAGCTTCATCCCTGAAAAAGGTTATGTCCAGGATCGAATCGGGGAACTTTTCCTTTAATTTCCTTATTGTAATATCGTCTTCATTCATCTTGTCATTCCCTTTTACCCACAACTACTTGCTAAGTTTTTCTCTGTCAATCTTTTCCTGCAACTTCATAATACCATATAGGAGAGCCTCCGGCCGTGGAGGGCAACCGGGTATATACACATCAACAGGTAAGTACTGATCAATCCCCTGTACCACTGCATACGTATCAAAGATACCACCAGAGGAGGCGCACGCCCCCATGGCAATTACCCACTTCGGTTCCGCCATCTGCTCGTAGATCCTGAGAACAGGGGGCAGCATCTTCTTGGTAACGGTTCCGGCTACGATCATAAGGTCAGCCTGTCTGGGGGAAGGTCTGAATACCTCCATGCCAAATCTGGAAAGATCATATCTGGCAGAGGCGGTCACAATCATTTCAATAGCGCAACAAGCCAAACCAAAACCGGCAGGCCACAAAGAAGATCGCCTTCCCCAATTAACGAGTTTTTCTAACGTAGTCGTCATGATGTTGTTTCCCAGATGAGCTTCTATTCCCATTCCAACACTCCTTTTTTCCACGCATAGATAAGACCCACAAATAGTATGACAATAAATAACCCCATCTCAACAACACCGAATACCCCTAAATCCTTGAATATTACTGCCCATGGATACAAGAAAATCGCTTCAATGTCAAAGACCACAAAGAGCATTGCTACGATATAAAACTTGACGGAAAGCCGCTTCCTGGCGCTCCCTATAGGGTCCACACCACACTCGTAGGGCATCAACTTCTCCGGACTCGGTTTCCTGGGCCCCACTATTGAAGACAGGGCTATTATCATTACAGGAAAACCAACGGCAATTAAGAGAAAGACAAAGACGGGAAAATAATCGCTTGGCAAAGTGCTCACCTCCTCACAACTTCAAGGGTGGAATGCAAACCTTACATTCGCCGCAATATTTACAAAAGGCACAAACAAACCTACGGAAATGCCAGGTCATCCCTATACTGATGACCTGGAGAATGGGGCTGTGGGGCTGACCCTAAACGATCTAAATACATATTCGGCATTGCAGATCTGAGAAAGTGCTCACCTCACCTAAAGGATGAGACTGAATGACCATTCAGTGGAATTGAATTAACACACTGGGAATTGGTTGTCAAGGAGTTTTTCTTAATGAGGGAAGCTTTTTCTCCGGGTGGAAAGATTTCAGCTAAATACAACAGCTAATTGTTAATTACCTAGTTTCCATCCAGAAATGGCCCTTTTCCCCCTGAGCTGCGTTCTCCTCGGGTTTCCGCCAGCGACGTACGCTAAGATCAAGTCGGGTTTCTCTTTTCCCTTTACCGGCCATAGCAGATCTTGCGGAGTCCATCGAAAATCCTCGATCTCCGGTCGTGTTTCAGGGCGATCAACTATATCAAAAGACCAGCATTTTCTATTGAATGCAAGACAGGTATCCGGGACAACGCCACCGCCAGCCATTGGATCAAAGACAAGGTCTCCCTCCCGGGTGAAGTAAAAGAGGGTGTGGGCTACTAATTGGGCAGGAATTCGCCCCGGCCAGTCATCTCCAAAGCGTTTATCTACGTCATTGAAATACCAGTAATCCCAGGTACGTAATCCCCAGTTTAATGATTCAAAACGTTCCCGGTCGCTCTTTCCTTCCAAGGCAATGGACCAGACCAGAGGCTCAGGACAGCCTTGTTTCTTTGCCACTTCAGGGACAGAAACCCCTCTATCCAAAAGGTCCCGGATTGATTGAACAAGACGTGGGTTGTCAGAATAGTTGTACGCAGTTTTTCGGTTGACTTTCAATCGTGCGGCAATCCGGTCGACAGGGATACCCAATCGATTTATCAAGAGGATTTTTGCCTCTAAGCTGAGAGATTGGCTCCTGCGAGGTCGATTTCGTTCTATCAGGGCTTCCTTTTTGGCTGCCTTATCAGCGATTTCTTCAATCTCCCTTGCGCTCAGATCGCTAATGTTTATCTTATGAAAGTCGTGGTCAACCTGGTCAACTCCGGACAGGGCGGGAGTTTCATCTTGTCTGCCTGTGCTGTGCTCAAAACTGCAGACAGGTGTGACAATCCTTTGGAATTCATCCTCGGAGGTCTCTTTGAGTTTAGCCAACGCTCTGGTCTGCGATTTGTTCAGGTGGTGTAGAATCGATACTTCCTGAACCTCTTCACAAAAGTCCATCAGTAAGGGAAGGTCATTATTGAAAAAAGATCGCCATTCCAAGGGCTTAGGGAGATTTTTAAAGATTTGTTCCACCTGTTCCATAAATTTATGGAACAGTGCCTTGGACTGAGTGGATACTTCGGATCCTCTTTCCTGGCTACTCCTTATTGAATCAAGACTCCCTAATAATGCTTTCACTCGCTCTGCCGGCCTTTCTCCCATAGGCAGGTATTCAATATCCTCGATCAGTTCTGCATCCACGATATCCGCAATGCCATCAATAGTCTCAATCGCGGAGAGGTCTTCACGCTGAAGGTTTTCAGCGGCGGACATCCGTCTTGCTTGAAGGTCATCTACAATAAACAATCGAGCAGGCAATGGTTTCCATCTCAGCACAGTCCCGGACAGCTCGTAATCGCCGTTCTCCTGCAATCAGTTCATAACGATCTTTTTTAGGACGTACGACAATAGGCTCAATTAACCCCTCTCGTTGAATGCTCGTTGCCAGTTCTTTTAGTTTGTCCTCATCAAAGTATTTGCGATGTTGATAAGGAGAAAAATCGATCTTTTGAAGGTCGATAGCTTTGACCAGGTGCCCGGCGGAAAGCGCCTCCGGGGTACAATCGAGTTCATCAGGTCTGAGATTCGCCGGGGCGGGTTGTTTTTTGAGCATGGGATTAATCCGGGCGTTTAGCCATCAGCTTTCAGCGGGAAACAGAGTTAGTCGTTTTTCTTCGTGTTGCCGGTAGTTGATGGCTTATTGTCGAAGATCCGCCGAAGCGGAATGAAGCCGGAAAAAAGGCTTGTATTTACGCTTTCTTATCGCTAAAATAAACCGAAAATTGTCATGGAGTCAACTTATTTTAAAAAGAGCGGGTCTTTTTTATGCGCTTGATTGAATGGGAAGTGGCTGAAGATGGCTATGAAAAACAGATTATTATCCCAAAAGAGAAGAAAGAGCTTGCTGCAAAAGAAGGGATTAATACAGAAAACAAGCAGAAAGTGACAGTGCGGATAATGAATCTAGAAACAGGAGAATCCTACATTGGTAGGTTGGCCATTACCGGAACTCATCAAATCTATTTACCAACAGAAACACAAAAGATGCTGGAGGAATCAGGGACAGTACGAATACAGATTTTGGGCGGGTGAAAAACCTCCTAAAAATCAAGAGGACTTTTTGCTTCTTTAGTAGTCTGGCTCTTAATCGTATGTTTATAAATCATTGTAGTTCTTACATCGCTGTGCCCCAATAATTCCTGAATAGTCCGAATATCGTAATTAGCCTGCAAGAGGTGACTTGCAAAACTATGGCGAAACGTATGGGCAGTGTGGCCCGCTTGCAGATTTTGGCCTTGTTGACGGCCCGTTTAATGGCCTTTTGAACATGGCGTTCATGAAGATGGTAGCGCCGATATTCGCTGGTTTCAGGAACAAAAGTTAATGTTTTGGCTGGGAAAAACCATTGCCAGACAAACTCCATGGCACAATTTTTATACTTTTTT
>DAOWME010000268.1 GCA_030643245.1 Deltaproteobacteria bacterium | reverse complement strand
TTTTTTAAGCTTGATATCGAGAATCGCAAGGTCCACCTCATTGGATCTGGCATAATCCAGGGCCTCTTCCTCCTCTGTGAAAGTAAAAACCTCGTGCCCTTTTTTTTGCAGGATCCTCTTAATAAGGATCACTGCATCCAATACATCATCCAACACTAATATTTTGGCCATTTTCTGCCTCCTGTTTAGCATTAGTATCTCTCAATACAGGTAGGTGTATTATAAAAACCGTACCTTTTGCATCCTCTCCTTCATGCCCTCTTGCAGACGACGGAGGGCTCTCCACTTCTATTCTTCCACCATGCTCCTCAATGATACCGAAAGTCACCGATAATCCGAGACCGGTCCCTTTATCAACAGGCTTGGTAGTAAAAAAAGGGTCAAAGATCCTATCAATTTTCTCAGGCGGAATGCCCATGCCTGTATCGAATACAGAAACTACTATCTCATCATCTTCCTTCTCAAAACTCGTTGTGATGCTTATGGTGCCATCAGTACCGATAGCATCATAGGCATTATTGAGCAAGTTCACGAAAACCTGTTTGAGCTTTTCTTTGTCCCCTTTGACAGGCGGCAAATTAGAATAATAATCCCTTTTAATCTCAATTCTTTCCAATTTGAAGGTATGTTCCACAACAGACACCACTTCTTCAATGGATTGATTCACGTCGAGTAAAGCAACCGTACTTTCCGTGTGCCTGGAAAATCTCAAGAGATCGGACACAATCTTGCGACATATTTTACATTGTTTTTCTATGGTTTGAAGGTCATTATGAGTATCTCCGCCCTCTGGTACCTCTTCCAGCAATAACTGTGCGTAGCCCAGAATTATCCCAAGGGGTGTATTGATCTCGTGAGCCACACCAGCGGCCAACTGGCCGATAGACTCCATCTTTTGAGATTGGACCAACCGTGACTGGATTTGTTTAAGTTCAGTAATATCTCTTCCGCTCCAGAGAATACCGGCAACATTTCCATCGGGATCACGCACAGGTATCTTGACCACATGGAACCACTTTTTGCCCTGGGGAGTTTGCATTTCATCCTGATTTTCAAGCGGCTTCCCAGTCCTAATAACCTCCAGATTCTCCTGGCTGTTTTTCTCTGCCAGACCTTCCGCAAAAAGATCAGGATCAGTTTTGCCTATAATATCTTCCTCCCGCCTGCCCACTATCTCGCAAAATGCCCTGTTCACGGCCTGGAACACCAAATTGTGGTCTTGGAGAGAAACGAAGTCGGGTGTGGCATCCAAGATGGTTTTGAGTAGTTGACGCTGCTCTTTCAATGTCTTTTCAGCATTTTGGAGTTCTGACAGATGGGTCTTCAATGACAGGATCATGGAGTCAAAGCTCTCTGCAAAGCTCTGGATCTCATCACCCGAGCCCTTGCGATAGACCGGGCACTTGTGGCAACTGGCTGGCCCTTTGGCATTTTCGCCTTGTACACAGTAAGTGCCCTGAGTGCCCTCAAGGTACCAGCAGCGGTGATGCACATCTCCATAGGCAGGGCAATCCTTTTTGTCGCAGTTCATGATCTCCCAGCAGTTCTTATCCAACATGGGCGCAGTCTGGACATCCAGGTTGCCCCTCATTGCCTGTTCTGAAGATTCGTGAAGAATTTTGATACGCCTGGTTACAGGCCGGGCAAGGGCTGTTCCCACAAACCCGGCAATAAGGATAACCAATCCGGTTGACAGAAACGTACTCCACATAACACGGTTGATTGCCTCTTGAACCCTGGTACGCAGCAAACCAAGCCGGACCGTCCCCAAACGATCATTGGCAATATGTACAGGCACTGCATAATCATAAATGAGATCACTACCTGTATCCAGCAACCGTATGTTATAGTCCTGTTTACCTGAAACTACGTTCGCTGCTTTTAAGTCCACCGGAAAACCACCCTCAAAGGTATGAACAAGGGGTTCTCCTTTGGCATCAAGGACAAAGACGTAGTAGATGTCATCACTTAACCCAATCGTTTTGTCAACGAGGGCCTTCATTCTAAAAAAATCCATAGCCAGAACAGGTTCAGCCACGCGTGCGGCAAGATTGATGCCGATGGAGATTCCGCGATTCCTATTCTCTTCCAGTAAGGCATCTTTCATGATCATAGTGACCACAAATAAAATGACTATTCCGAGCAACAGAAGCGGGAAAAAAATCCCTAAGTAAATCTTGCTGCGAAATCCCAATTTCATTTAATTAAAACCCCTTTATTCATCCAGGCTAACGCCTAACTGAGCAGCTAATTCTCTCACCGGGTCAAAATCTCGATCTTCAGAAGCTATAATGCCTGTGATGTCTGCTGCCTTCAATATTTTCCTATGCTCACTTTGTTTGTAGTCTAACTTCAGGAAGGCTTTCTTTATCTCTTGCACGATCTCGGGTTCCAGGTCGGCCCTGGCCGCATAAACCCAGCCGGGGTACCAGCGGGTGTTGGCAAGCACCCTGATTTCTTTTATATCTATTCTATCAGCAACAACATTCAATGTTCCTTCCCTGATTGTGCCTATATCATATTTTCCTGCGTAAACTGCCAGAACTACCTTTTCCTGCTGGGCCCCGGGTCCGGGGGCAAAATCCACCACACTGAAATCCGATTTCTTAAGGCCATTCTCAATAAAATATCCGAGCGGATAGAGGTATCCTCCACTGGCATAAGGCGATACAGCTATCCATCGTTTGCCCCTGCAATCGGCAATGCCATTGATAAGCCGGTTGTCAGCCCGGCAAATGATCTGGCCCCGGAAGTTTTCCTGACCATAGGTTTCGACGACACGGGCAAAGGCTTGAGCGCCGTACCGGTGGGCAATCTTTACATAGACAAAAGGATTTGAATAGGAAATATCAATCTTCCCCTGACCAACCATTTTCATGTGCTTGTCAAAGGTTTCAGGGAATACCTGCCTTATGTTCAGCCCTGTCTCTTTACGCAAATATTCTACCAGCAAATGATGCCGCTTATAGGATACAGTATGGGAGTACTGGGGAAGGTAAGCATAGGTAATGACATTTGCCTCTTCTCTCTGACCAATCTGTTCCTTTTTA
>DAOWME010000246.1 GCA_030643245.1 Deltaproteobacteria bacterium | reverse complement strand
GGCTCTAAAGAAATCGCTTGAATTTGACTGTCCCGCCTGCAAGGCGGGGCATTATTCTAAATCAATGCCCTTCAGTTGTCCTTTGCTTGTTAGATGAAGACTGAGCAAGCTCAAGGTTGTTTTGACATTTGTTCCGGTTTTGTTTATATTAAAGTCTATAAAGTGTTCCGGCGCTCCTGATGGAGCTTAGGGTCTGTCACGAAATAAGTGTTGCCTTTGGCGCTCAGGTTTAGGTTAGCCCCGGAGTCTCGCAATCTCGCTTACCTGTTCAATCCGAAATTTCAAAACCACAGGAATAGTCATATTATTTCGAGGATTTTGAAGTTGAGGATCGGACAAAGATGGTCTGAAGATGAGATGCAAAATGTGATACTTATTTCGTGACAGACCCTTAATAGGGAACCCCGTTAAAGTCGGGGGCGAGCCCGTCGCTGTAATCGGGGACGAAGGCCGCAAAATGCCACTGTCTATCTATTATGTGGATGGGAAGGCGCGGTTAGTAGGATGATCCGAGAGTCAGAAGACCTGCCTGGACATTTGGCTGAACCTCCACGGACAGGAGACGGCCTGCACAGGTCTTGTGGATAAAAAAGGGAAATCCCCGGATCGATTTAAAAGTCGGTTCGGGGATTTTTTTTGGCTTCATATCAGGGGAGACATGAATGCGCCACTGTGTGAAGGATACTCTCAGAGATCGACTCTTTGAACAGGCAATTGACTTACAGGACATGCGTAATAGTAATACTCTTTTTTTTCTGATGCTTTTTGGAATTTCTTTCTTTCCCTCCATTTCAGGGTCTGAGGAAAGATGGAAAGATGCAGAGAAGACAGTGATTACCACTAAAGAAATCAAAAAGATGAATGTAAGGTCAATCGTTGAACTTCTCAATCAGATACCAGGAGTAAGCGCCGGTGAATCATCGGTTAGCCTTCGCGGTTCCTATATGGTCCGGGTTTTCATTGATGGCCGTTCCATCAATGATCCGTTATCAGGACATCGATCGATCAGATGGGGCGCGATTAACCTCGACAATATTGAGAAGGTGGAAATCTACAAAGGGGGCGGCGCCATCCTCTTTGGAGATGACAGCAGCGGAGGTGTAATTAATATAAAAACAAAAGAGATCAAGGGTTCTAAGGGGAATATCGAGATATTCGGGGGGAACCTTAATTCCCAAAGCTACAGCTTGAATTATCAGCAGGATATAGGAGCCTCTTCCACTTCATCTGATGTCGAGACCTCAAGCGGATCAAGGCCTTTGGGGATCGGATTTTCCGCAGGCTGGGATCGAAGTGACGGTTTCAGGACAAACAATGACAAGGATAAAAAAAGGGTTGGCACAAAGATCGGCTATAAACCTAGCAAGAGATACAGCTTTGATCTATCCCTGGATTATTCCGAGGAGGATAGAGGCATACCCGGGTTGCCCGCCTTCCCCACCCCGAGGGCAAGGACTGAAAGCAATGCATTTGGGTCTTCGCTCCAGTGCAGGGTTGGGCGGTTAGGATCAGGAACTCATTTTTCCACTTTTGAGAAGGAACATAGCAATCCGGAAAGAGATTTGGTAACCCGCCTCGAGAGCTGGTCGATTAAAGAAGAACTGAAGTCCCCCCTTCCCATGGGCCGATATGGCCTTATTGATACTGGACTGAATCTTGAGATTGCTCAAGTTGAAGGGAACAAGATCGAATCCCATCAGGAGGAAAAGTACGGCGTATATGCATCAAAGGAGGTCTGTCCCGGCTTTCTTCCCATCAAGCTGGGTTTGGGGCTCAGATGGAATCTCTACTCCGAATTTGATCATAGCTTAAACCCGGAATTTCGGGTTGGGTTTGATCGAGACAGCTTTAGTATCCGGTTTTCGGTCCAGAAGACAAACAATACGCCCACCTTTGTCCAGAGATACTACGAGAGCACCACCACCATACCCAATCCGGATCTGGGGATGGAAAAGGCTATGAACTATAGCGTCACCCTTTCATATAATCCAAAGAGATTGTTTGAAGGGGATGTCTCGTTCTTTTTCAACAGGGTGGAAGACCGAATAACCTATGTCCGGGGAGATGAAGGCATTGGAAGATATGACAATATGGGAAAGGTGACTCTCAAAGGGGCGGATTGTTCTTTAAAATGGAGACCATCTGATTTTTTGGAGATCAGGCCTTCATATGTCTATCTCTCTACCAAAGATGAGCTTACCGGGAACCGGCTGGCCTGCAAGCCGGAGCATAAGATAAAATTTGATATTCAATATAAGCCGTTAACCAATCTGACTCTGGGACTTAACACACGATATCTCTCCAGACAATATACCAGGTCAAACAATAAGGAATCGGTCCCCGGATATTTTTTGGTCGACCTGAGAGGGGATTACTATTTGAAGTCATGGAGGCTATTCCTCAAGGTGGAAAATCTCTTTGACAAGGATTATTACTATGGGGATGGTTATCCCGCGCCGCCGCTTACCTGGATTGCGGGTCTGGATTATAAACTTTAGGAGGAAAGGGTAAAGGAGGTTTAATATGAGAAAGTGCATGATCTTGCTTGTATTTTTGGCTCTATTGGCCGTGACCGGGTTCAGTCATGCCCAGGATGTAGAAGAAGCAGCATATCTCCTTGATGAGATTATCGTAACCGCCTCAAGGGTGGAAGAGAAGAAGAGAGAGGTTACATCGAATGTGACGATTATTGATGAAAAAGAGATCAAAGGATCCTCAGCCAGGGATCTTGGAGATTTGCTGTCTGAACAGGGGATCGGCCACATTCATAAATATCCGGGCGTTTTAACCTCCTTTGGCATACGAGGCTTCAGTACCGAACCGCACGGTAATGATCTTGAAGGTCATGTGCTTGTCCTGGTGAACGGCAGAAGGGCTGGAACAGGCAATGCGGCCAAAATTATGACAAAGAACATAGAGCGGGTGGAGATCATACGGGGGCCTGCCTCTGTTCAGTACGGCTCAGCCGCGGTAGGAGGAGTCGTGAATGTGATTACCAAGCAGGGGACGGATGAACCGGCCCTCTTT
Organism: Deltaproteobacteria bacterium; assembly: GCA_030643245.1. Lineage (GTDB taxonomy): Bacteria > Desulfobacterota > UBA8473 > UBA8473 > UBA8473 > JAUXHQ01. Next base: position 874 of record DAOWME010000246.1, on the reverse strand, counting down.
GCAGAAGGGATTTTGGGAAGTTTCGGCCATGAAGAGGGGAGCGTCGGCTTCTCAGGAAAGGTCAATAGGTTTGATTTTTCAGGGAGTTTCACCAGAGGTTCGAGGGATGACTATGACACTGCCGATGGAGAACGATTTTACAACACAGGGTACGATGAAAAAGAGGACTTTAGCTTGAATCTCGGGTTTGAGTTTTCACCCGGAAACCGTATAGGTGTAATTTACAATCATTTTGATGCGAACAATGTAGGCTCTCCCGGCTACCTCAGTGTGAACGATCTTGACAATTATAAAGATACAAATAATAAGTCCATTGACTTTATTTATGACGGCGGAACTTCAAATGGTCTCTTTTCCTGGAAGGCCAGATATTTTAACGGTGAGGATAAGGACAGGTGGGTCAATCCTACAGCAAGCAACCCTGCCGGGTGGGACGATGGCATTCCATCTGAACATAAAACCGACCAGAAAGGTGCGCAGGCACAGGTATCTTTGAACCAGGAATATCTGCTCCTTACCGCCGGCCTTGACTGGGTTAATTATGAAGTTGACACTACCTTGGACCCGAAGAAGTCTGAATATGACAATCCCGCCTATTTTCTACTGGCCAAGACCAGACTTTTTGATGAGAAGTTTATCATCTCAGGCGGCATGAGATATGACGAATATGAGGTGGAGATGAAAGGAGGTACCGGGGGAAAAGAGGAAGATGACCACCTTTCTCCTCGGATTGGCGTGGCCTATCTTCTCACAGACTTCCTAAAACTGAGGGCCAACTACGGAGAGGCCTTCAAGATGCCTTCAGCCAAGCAGTTAGCCGGAGATTTTACCTCTTGGGCAACACATTATGCTGGAAACCCCGATCTGGATCCGG
>DAOWME010000005.1 GCA_030643245.1 Deltaproteobacteria bacterium | reverse complement strand
CAGGCCATCTTTGCCCGATCTTCAAACACAAAATCCTCGAAATAGGCAAAACTATTCCTGTGGTTTTGTATTTTCAGATCGAACAAATCTGACCTAAATCTGAGCGCCAACTTGAGGAAGTTATTTCGGCCACGTCCCTTAGTGTTGTCGTTGTGCATAGTAGACATGTATATATACCCCAGGAGGTTATGCGGATGGAGGATAAGTTTGAGAAGCTCGAAAAGGCATACTACGAAGGTGCCAAGCGACTGAAGACATGGTCTGGTTTCTCTGTTAAAGAGGTCTATACGCCTGAGGATGTAAATGGGATCGATTATTCAAAAGATATAGCAGATCCGGGTGATTATCCTTACACAAGAGGTATCCACGCAAACATGTTCAGAGGCAGGGTCTGGACAAAACGAGAGCTCTGTGGATTCGGAACCCCGGCGGACACCAATAAGAGACTCAAATATCTGACTGAGGAAGGACAGAGTGGATTAAATTTCATAAATGATCTCCCTACCGCCTTGGGGATGGATTCCGATCACCCCCTGGCTGAAGGAGAGATCGGGATTATCGGTGTTCCCCTCTCTTCCCTTAGAGACATGGAGACCTTAATGGACGGTATGCCCATCGACAAGGCCAGTGTATCGATAGTCGTCTCCACGTGCACTGCACCGATTGTACTGGCCCAATATATAGCCCTCGCCGAGAAGAGGGGGGTCGATATCTCAGGGTTGAGGGGAACCATTCAGAACGAACCGTTGAAAGGTCGTTATTGTGGGTTCGGACCTAACACGGAGCATCCGGATCTTTGTCTCCAATCAGCCGTCGATATAATAGAGTACTGTACAAAATACATGCCCAATTGGTATACGATGAACGTGAACCTATATGACTTGCGTGAAACTGGGATAAATGCCTTTCAGGAAGTCGGCTTTGGGTTCTCCATGGCCATAGCGTATATCAATGAGGCACTGAAACGAGGACTCGACATAGACGACTTTGCCCCCAGGATGGCGTTTTACTGTTCTGCACATATAGATTTCTTTGAAGAGATAGCTAAACTTAGAGCCGCACGAAGACTGTGGGCAAAGATTATGAAGGATAGGTTTAAAGCAAAGAACCCAAAGTCAGTAAAATTTAAGTTCGGTATTCATACGGCTGGCTGTTCGCTGGTACCACAGCAGCCAATGAACAACATAATCAGAGTTGCCTACGAGGCTTTGGCGGCCGTTCTAAGTGGCGTACAGTCTTTACACTGCTGCTCTTATGATGAACCGATAGCCTTGCCTACGGAAGAAGCCCACAGGATAGCCCTCAGGACCCAGCAAGTCTTGGCATATGAAACGGGCGTCGCCACAGTGGCAGATCCTTTGGCGGGCTCCTTCTATGTCGAAAATCTCACCAATGGCATTGAAGACGAAGCTGCTAAGATAATCGAAAAGATAGACGAAATAGGTGGAATAACCGCTGCCATGAATACTAAATGGTTAGACAATGAGATAGAAAAGGCAGCATATAAGTATCAGAAAGAGTTAGATGAGAAAGAGAGGATAGTCGTGGGGGTGAATGAGTTTGTAATCCCCCCTGAAGAGGATATTGAAGGTGAGGTACATAAAATTTCGAGTGAGGCCGCCAAGACACAGATTGAAGGTCTGAGAGAGCTAAGAGAGACAAGGGATAACGATAAAGTTCAAGAGACCCTTTCGAAGCTTCGTGAAGCAGCTGCGGAGAAATCGGGAAAGAACCTCATGCCTTTTATTGTCGACGCGGTTAAGGTATACGCAACCATTGGTGAGGTTAACGGAACCATAAGAGAGGCCTTCGGTTATCATTACGATACCATGGGCGTAATAAACTCTCCGTTTTGATCCTCAACGGGTCGTTGCCGGGCATAAAATGAATTACGTTTAACGGGCAATACTGACAATACCATCTAACCGCACAGTTCGAAATGATGAAAGAAGGAGGGTAAGTAATGAGCCGAGACTTGGTAAACTACGTGGTCGAAGACGGTATCGCAATTGTCACCATCAATCATCCACCGGCAAACGCCTTGGATACCAAGACGATGCGTGAGTTGGATCAGTCTTTTGAGGAACTGGCGAAGAATGACGAGGCTAAGGTAGTGATACTCACTGGCGCGGGAGAGAAGATATTCGTGGCCGGGGCTGATATAAGTATGTTCCCGGAGATGGGGCAAAAGGAAGGTGAGGATTTCTCCCTCGAACTGCAAGGGACTTTCGATAAGATCGAGGGTTTTGAGAAGGTTGTTATCTGCGCTGTAAATGGTATCACACTTGGAGGGGGATGCGAGTTGGCCATGGCTTGTGACATAAGGGTTGCCTCGGAAAGTGCAAAATTCGGACAGCCGGAGGTTAACTTGGGCGTTATACCTGGCGCCGGCGGCACGCAGAGACTTCCCAGACTCGTACCCAAGGGTAAAGCCAAGGAACTTATATTCACAGCTGACATGGTTAGCGCGGCAGAAGCGAAAGAGATAGGTCTTGTGGACAGGATCGCCACTAGGGGAGAAGCCGTTAAAGAGGCAAGAAAGATGGCGAAGAAAATTATGGGGAAAGGTCCCATCGCCATAAAGTATGCCAAGAAGGCAATAGACGAGGGGATTAATATGACCCTCAGCGAGGGCCTGAAGCTGGAGGCGAAACTCTTTGGCCAACTCTTTACCACCGAAGATCAAAAGGAGGGGGCGAAGGCATTCTTAGAAAAAAGGGAGGCTCAGTTCAAAGGTAAATAGCAAAGTGCCGTAATTTAAAATGCCGATGGATAGTATATCTAGTATGTATGTTGGTCCCCACTACATCATTAAGGAGGAAGATAATGCAGTACAACCTTACCGATGAACAAGAGTTGATTCGTCAAACAGTTAGGAGACTTTCAGTGGACAAAGTAGCTCCCAGGGCTGCTGATATAGACGAAAAGGAAGAATACCCATGGGATCTCCTGGAACTACTGAAGGAAAATGCGCTCATGGGCGCGGATGTCCCGGAGGCTTACGGCGGCACCGGATCAGGGCCGCTGGTGCTGTGCATTATAATTGAAGAGCTATCGAAGGCATGCGCCAGTACCGGTCTCATCCCTGCGGTCCAAGAGCTCGGTTTGTTGCCGATTCTTCTTGGCGGGAGCGAGGAACAGAAGCAGAAATTCCTTCCCAAGATAGCCAGTGGGGAGCATCTCTCTGCCTGTGCCATAACCGAACCGGGGGCAGGTTCCGACGTGGGGAGTATCAGCACAAGAGCCGTACGAGATGGTGACGAATACATCCTCAACGGCAGCAAGATCTTCATCACCAATGGCGGTATAGCTGATGTGTACTCTGTTTTTGTAAAGACGGACCCTGATGCATCAAAGGGATCGAAGGCCTTGGGCACTATCGTCGTTGAAAAGGACGCACCGGGTTTTTCCATCGGAAAACACGAGAAGAAACTCGGGATTCGCGGAAGTGTAACTACGGAACTCATCTTTGAGGATTGCAGAGTCCCCGCCTCTAACCTTCTGTCGGGGGAAGGGATGGGCTTTGCGATCTGCATGAAGACCCTCGATTTTTCCAGGCCAGGTATCGCCGCTCAGGCCTTAGGCATAGCACAGGGGGCTCTTGATTACGCTGTTGGCTACGCAAAGGAAAGGAAGCAATTCGGCAAACCAATTACAACCTTCCAGGGTATACAGTTCATGCTGGCTGATATGACTACGCAGGTAGAAGCAGCCAGACAACTCCTATACAAAACCGCATCATTGCTGGAAAACCAGGCCAAGGACATGAGCAGGTTGCCTGCAGAGATTATTCGGTTTTCGTCAATGTCCAAGAACTTTGCCTCTGATGTGGCGATGAAGGTCACTGTGGACGCTATTCAGGTGCTCGGAGGCTACGGTTACGTTAAAGAGTATCCCGTTGAACGGATGATGAGGGACGCAAAGATAACACAGCTTTATGAAGGTACAAACCAGATTCAAAGGATCGTCATTGCGAACACGCTTCTATAAAATCCATTATACCTCGTGCGGTCATAATTTGCGGAGTTTTCGGTGAGCAATGGGCATCGAGCGCAAGGCGCGAAAGTGCGTAATAGCGGTTCCTATTGCAAGCTTGAGCAACGCAGCGATCGGTGGTCAGGGCCGGGGAAAAAGCGCAAATTATGGCCGTGCGAGGTATAAATCATTAAATTAACTGTTGGGGGGTTGAGGAAACTACTGCGGAACCCGAAATTTTTAGCGATTCAACGAACAGGACTGACCGCCTGACTGTAACTCAAATGGAGGCAAGAGATGTTTGAGTTAACAGAAGAACAGAGGATGATAAAGGAAACTGTCAGGAGGCTAGGTATAGAGAAGCTCGAACCAAGGGCGGCTGAGGTCGACAGGGTCGGGGAATTCCCATGGGATATCATGAGGATTCTCGGAGAAAACGGCATCCTTCAACTGCCGTTGCCCGAAGAGTACGGAGGGATAAATGCCGACACCACAACCCTCTGTGTGGTCGTAGAGGAGCTGGCGAAGTTTTGTACCACCTCATCCACTCTGGTATGTATTCAAGGGTCTAATGTCAAGGTTGTTTCAAGAAGTGGCAACGATGAGCAAAAAGACAGTTTCTTTAAAAGGCTATCAAAGGGTGATGGAATAACCTCCTTCTCCCTCAGCGAACCCGGAGCAGGTTCGGATGTGGGATCGATGAAAACAACGGCGGTTAGGGATGGCGATGTTTATCTATTGAACGGAAGAAAGTGCTTTGCCTCATGTGGGGAAGTGGCTGACTTCATCCTCCTCTTTGCCCTCACTGACCAGGAAAAGAAGCTGCGGGGCGGTGTGTCTGCTTTCATCCTCGATAAAGACACCCCAGGTTTCAGTATTGGAAGGTCGGAAGACAAGATGGGAGGAAGGGGTGTTCCGGCCTCTGAGCTTATCCTTGAAGATGCGAGAATCCCCATCGAAAATCTATTGGGAGAGGAGGGAGAAGGTTTAGAGACAGCCCTCGGAGCCATTAACCTGACCCGTCTCACAGTGGGCGTTCAGTCAATAGGGATCGCTCAGGGGGCCCTTGATTATGCGATAGGATATGCAAAGGAAAGAGTCGCGTTCGGCAAGCCTATCGCTGGTTTTCAGGGGATCCAATTCAAGCTCGCTGATATGGCTATGCAACTGGAGGCATCGAGGTCACTGCTATACAGAGCTGCGTATAATGCAGATAACGGTGCGCCGGGGGTTGAGGGGTTGACCTCCATGGCGAAATGCTTTGCCGCGGATGTCGGGGTGAGTGTGACCCTCGATGCAGTCAAGGTTCTCGGCGGGTATGGATATATGCGAGAGTACCCAGTAGAGAGACGGTTCCGTGATTCAATTTCGCTCCTGTTCATGGAAGGGACCGGCGAGATTCAGCGTTTGAATATTTCGCGTTTCCTGCTAAAGGAATAGAGAAGAAAGACATTTCAGTTTTAAATCTCTGATAGAATAATCACAAAAACTACCACCGGATTTTCCCACAGATCCCTTAAAGATCCATGAACCTATGGCCAATCTCGGATCACTTGAAGCACTATAATTGATAAGGGGAGAGGCCGAAATAACTTCCACATTTGTACATCTCATCTTCTGGCCATCTTTGACCGATCTTCAAACACAAAATCCTCGAAATAGGTAGTGTCCATCCAGAAATGAGGATTTTTGTTCAAGATCAAGGCATGCGAAAAAAATAACCGCAGGCATATATTTGATATTCTGAGGATTATTTTTTGAGCATAACGCAGATATTGGGCAAAAAGACCATTTATGGATGGGCACTAGGTAAGACTATTCCTGTGGTTTTGTATTTTCAGATCGAACAAATCTGACCTAAATCTGAGCGCCAACTTGAGGAAGTTATTCTGGCCTTGCCCCTAAGGGGAGATAGATGTTTGAATTTACAGAAGAACAGCAGATGATGAAGGAAACCGTCAGGAAATTGGGGATAGAGAAACTCGAACCTAGGGCGGCTGAAGTGGACAAGACCGGGGAATTTCCCTGGGATCTCATGAGAATTCTTGCAGAAAACGGCATCCTTCAACTCCCATTGCCGGAGGAGTATGGAGGGATAAATGCAGATACTACAACCCTTTGTATAGTATCTGAGGAGCTGGCGAAATATTGTAATACGTCCTCTTTTGTTATATGTATTCAAGGATCGAACATGAAAGTCATCTCTGCAGGCGGGAATGAGGAACAGAAAGACAGGTTCTTCAAAAGGCTATCCTCTGGTGATGAGATAACCGCATTTGCACTGACAGAACCTAGCGGTGGCTCTGATGTAGGAGCAATGAAGACAAGGGCGGTTCGACAAGGTGACAACTACATATTGAACGGCACGAAGTGCTTTATTTCATGCGGATCAGTGGCCCATATCATACCGCTCTTTGCTTACACGGATCCGAAAAAGGGCTTGAGAGGCGGTCTGTCTGCCTTTATCCTGGAAAAAGGCGCCCCAGGGTTTACTATAGGAAAAAAGGAAGACAAGTTGGGCGCAAGGGGTGTGCCGGCCTCTGAGCTTATCCTTGAAGATGCGAGAATCCCCATTGAGAATTTACTCGGAGGTGAAGGAGACGGTCTGGAAATTTGCCTCAGCGCGATTAACATCACCCGTTTGACGGTGGGCTGTCATACCCTGGGAATTGCTCAGGGGGCTCTCGATTATGCGATAGGATATGCAAAGGAAAGGATCGCGTTCGGCAAGCCTATCGCCAGTTTTCAGGGGATCCAATTCAAGCTGGCCGATATGGCTATGCAGCTCGAGGCAAGCCGGTCATTATTATACAGGACCGCCTTCATGTCGGATAAGGGTGCATCGGGGATCGAACGTCTGTCCTCCATGGCAAAGTGCTTTGCCGCAGAAGTAAGCGTGGATGTTACACTCAAGGCTGTTACGGTCCTGGGTGGATACGGCTACATGAAGGAATATCCTGTTGAAAGGAAGTTGCGTGATGCCATGTGTTCCCTGTTCATGGAGGGGACAGGTGAGATTCAACGTTTGAATATTGCACGATTTATATTGGGCTAAATTAAACAAATTCTTCAAGGAGGATTGAAGATGAGAGAAGTAGCGGTAGTTGGGGTTGGGATGACAAACTTCGGAATATCAGAGAAGACCCAAATAGAGATGTTCTCTGAGGCGGCGATGGAGGCAATAACCGAGTCGAATATTGAACCCAGGGACATACAGGCCCTCTTCCTTGGAAATGTACTCGGGGATTTTGAGGAAGGTCAGATGAATATGGCCCCCATGTGTGCAGCCGATATAGGGATACCAAACATACCGGCAACACGGTTTGAAGGGGCGTGCGCCTCCGCCACAGTGGCCCTTAGGGATGCGTACATGTGGGTTGCATCTGGCTTCTATGATATGGTCCTGGCAGGGGGCACAGAGAAGGCGATGGTTATGGGCACGCCCATGGCCACTAGAACATTTGCCATGGGGAGTGACAGTCGTTATGAGAGTTTTGCAGGTATTACTTTCCCGGGGGCATTCGGCATGGCTGCCCACCTTTATTCCAAAAAGTATGGTATACCCCTTGAAAAGTTGAAAGAGCAGATGGCTATTGTCTCCGTGAAAAACCACAAGAACGGCGTGTTGAACCCTAAGGCCCAGTTCAGGAAAGAGATTACAGTAGAAAAGGTTCTAAGCGGGATCGTTATCGCAGACCCCCTCCAACTGCTTGACTGCTGCCCGTTCTCCGACGGGGCAGCGGCCCTGGTATTTGCTTCTGCCGACAAGGCAAAAGACCTCACGAAAAAGCCCATTTACATTGCGGGCACCGGGCAGGGGTCGGCCGGGCCTCTTTATACTCAAAAGGATTTTACCGTTGTAAAATCAAGGGAGGTATCATCCAAGCGGGCCTATAAACAGGCAGGTATTGGGCCGAAGGATATCGATGTCTGTGAACTCCATGACTGTTTTACAATAGCAGAGATCCTTGCCATCGAAGCCATGGGCTTCTTTGAATACGGGAAGGGCAGCCAGGCCTCTGAGGATGGAGAGACTGCCCTTGATGGAAAGATACCGATCAATCCATCGGGCGGATTGAAGGCAAAGGGCCACCCTATCGGGGCTACAGGCGCTGCCCAGGCTTACGAGATAGTGAAGCAACTGAGAGAAGAATGCGGGGAAAGACAGGTCAAAGGGGCAAAGATAGGCATGACGGATACCCTTGGCGGAGATCTGGCAACAGTGTGCAATATTATCTTCAGGAGGTAAGGAAGTGGAATACAAATTGACATACGAAAAGTACAAAGAGGCTTTGATCGGCGGTAAATTTCTGGGACTTAAATGTAACAAGTGTGGCGCATACACAGTACCGCCCAAAAAGGTCTGTCTGGAATGCACCAGTGAGGACATGGACATAGTTGAGATAAGCGGCAAAGGAGAGATAAGGACTTTTACTGTGATACGTGTGCCTCCGGAAGGGTTTGAAGGTCCTTACATAGTTGGAATGGTGGAACTCGATGAAGGGCCCTGGGTAATGGGCAATATCGTCGATCTTGATCCTGATAAGGCCGGCATGGATCTCATAGGAAAAAAAGTGACAACCGGCCACAAGGTAGTAAAAGGCGACAAGTTTTCAGCAGGAGATGGGGTAGCACTGGCTTTCAGGCTCCAGGATTGAGTGAGAGCCGGCCGGAGCTGAAGTTAACGTATTTAAACTAGAAAGGAGGAACTGAAAATGGGTCTTAAGGTAGCTCAGGTCTTTGAAATCCCCGGGAGTCCCGATTATCAAAAACTGATACAAGAGGCAGGGCTTGATGTACAGGTCGTAAAGAGAGCATCCATGACCGAGGATGAGATAATCGACACCGCCCATGATGCTGACGCGATTATTGGGGTCGGTACTTTTCAACCCTTTTCCAGGAAGGTGATTGAGAAGCTAACAAAGTGCAGGTTTATTCAGAGCATGGGCATAGGTTATGATCAACTCGATGTGGCGGCGGCCACTGAGCATGGCATCCTGGCGGCCAACATACCCGATTACTGTCTGGAAGAGGTCTCGGACCACGCCATGGCACTTATCCTAGCATGCACGAGAAGGATCGTCATATTGAATGACACTGTCAAGGCTGGCGGGTGGAAGCAAGAACCGGATCCGGATATACAGAAGGAAGTTTGGCCGAAGATGACGAGGTTGAAAGGACAGACTTTAGGGCTTCTAGGTTTCGGTCGTATCCCCCGGACGCTGGTTCCAAAGGCGAAGGGCTTTGGGATGAGAATTATCGCCTATGACCCTTACATCCCGGAGGGTATGTTCAAAGAAATGGGTGTGGAACAAGTGGACTTAGATCAGTTGCTGAAAGAGTCGGATATCCTCTCACTCCACAGCGCCTTCACCTCAGAAACAGAACACATGTTGGGACTTGAGGAACTGAAAAAGATGAAGCCTACCGCTCATCTGGTAAATACAGCGCGAGGTGGCGTTGTTGACGGACAGGCCTTATATACTGCTCTTAAAGAGGGAGTTATCGCCGGGGCAGGGGCCGACGTAAGCGAGCCGGAACCCATAAACCAGGATGACCCTTTGCTTACCCTGGACAACTTCATTATCACCGCTCATTCTGCCCACTTTTCGCCAACTGCTTTTGGAGAGCTCCTTGTTCGTCCAGCTAAAGAGATAATCCGGGTTTTCAAGGGAGAATGGCCTGTCGGCTTGCTCAACCCCGATGTGAAGGAGAAATACCATCAGAAGTGGGGAAAATAGGGCCGTTGGTTGAGAATATATTCACTATGTCCGTCCACCTGTGTGACAGGATTTGTCCGAACGTGGATTTTTTTCTTGCTTTAAACAATCATCTGTGTTAGCAAATAGTTTGTTTGTGAAGATTTTGCGGCGCAGGTCTTTCCAATAATTTACGTTCTTTATAACTTTACAGTTCTATATGTATGGATGGGCACTATCTAGTTTCCATCCAGAAATGGCCCTTTTTCCCCTGAGCTGCGTTCTCCTCCGGTTTCCGCCTGCGACGTACGATTATGTACGCCTCGGCGAAAACCGTCGTGCGGCCTTGCTCAGAGAAAAAATTGCTCATTTCTGAATTGGAAACCAACTCGTGCCCTTTTCTCAAGAAGTCCATTTATGGATGGACACTATCTAGACAATCAAAAGGAGGTGACCTAAATGGTAGATAAAAACATGGTGGGAAAAGAGTATCCAGAGTCAACTTTTGACGTGGAAAAGGGGAAAATAAGGGAATTTGCAAATGCCATAGGAGACAAGAGCCCTGTTTTTTATAACGAAAGGGCAGCTAAAGATGAAGGTTTTGAGGGGTTGGCTCTTCCGCCGACATTCCCGACGGTCTTCGCTATGTTCGGGGGAACGATGTTAAAGGTTATCGCCGACCTCAAGATCAATATGGCGAAGATGCTTCACGGTGGACAGGAATATGAGTATATTAAACCTGTCAAACCGGGAGATACTGTAACAGGAAAAACCAAGATCGGCAATATCTTTGAAAAATCCGGTAAGGGAGGGACGATGGAATTTATCGTTCTCGAAACGACCTACACCAATCAGAACGGGGAAAAGGTTTTGGTAGACACGAGTACTTTGATACAGACGAGCTAAGATAGGATCTAAGAGAAAAGAGGTGAAACCATGGCAGGAAGAGAAGTGTTCTTTGAAGATGTTAATGTAGGGGATAATATGCCGGAATTTGTTACAGACCCCCTTGCAGAGTTACAGTTTGTTGTGTATGCAGGGGCCTCCGGCGACTTCAACCCGCTCCATACGGTTCACGCCTATGGAGAGAAGGCAGGCTTCGGGGGGGTTATCGGACATGGTATGCTCAGCATGGCCCTTACCGGGCGTGGTGTTACGAATTGGGTTGGGCATAAAGCCTTGAAGAAATTCGGGGTGAACTTCAGGTCGGTGACTCTGCCGAAGGATGTCATAACAGTCAAAGGGGCAGTAACCAAGAAATATTCAGAGGGTGGAGAGAACTGCATAGACATCGACGTGATTGCAGAAAATCAAAGGGGTGAAAAGGTTATAGTCGGCAATGCAACGGCTGCCCTACCGTCCAAGTAGGATCAAGAAAGGTTTGCTTTTAGAAGGTACAATTCGGCTTGGCAGGCTTGCATGAAGAAGCAGCCATACCTTTGCCAGCCCTGGCGTTACCCTTCTCTGACTACGTAAGAAGAGAAGTCATTATCTGTAGTGGTGTTTTGGCACTCTAATTTATTACGGCAAGAAACATCCCGTCTCTTGTGACGGGATGTTTCTTGCCTTACCGGTCATATTGCGCATATCACTTATATGTACCCAATATTGCGACCTGTGCAGTTATACAAACCCGGTTTCTTGAAGTGGCTTTGATGATACAGTTAAGCGCCGGCTGCTTGTTTCGTTTGCTTGTTATACGTAAGGAACTGGCCAACATACAAATATACATAAGAGACGTATAAACCCATTACACATACAACCTTATGCCAGATTGTAGTTTATAACAAGCAAACGAAATAAGTAGCCGGCAAGCGTTAAACCTGACCAACTGCACAGGTCGCAATATTGTAGACTTGAGGAGTTTGGTTCTGTCATCTGGAGGAATATTGGCGGCTAGAGAACCTAGAGATTAAGGCAGAATAAGATTTATCGTTCTGCTCGAAATGACAAAGGAGCGCTGATCTGAACTTAGGTTAACGACATTGGCTCTTTACCCGGGGCTTCTATAACGTTGTTCCCTTTGCGGAGAACGGTTGCACCCAGCATGTCTCGCAGGCAACATCAGGTCGTAGAGGTCGGAGGACTAATTTAAGGGGAAACGAAGTGACACGGACATATACCCATGAAGACTTGAACAACGAAGTGAGATCCATAGCGGGATATTACCTGCCCGAAGAGGAGAAGACACTCAATCACAGCGGAAGACAAGTATTATATGTGGTAGGCCGTGCTGAAATAGACAATTCATGTTGTGGCGTCGCTGGTTGCAGATATGTCATAGTACCGGGATACGTGGTTGTGTGGAAAAATGGAATGGATGAGACCGGCAGACCGTTATCAGAGGTTGAGCCAATAGTGGATGAAGATTCCAGGAGGAAGATTATAAACATCCTTCAAGAAGAGGAAACAGTTACCCAAATTGACTTCTGGTAAGGATGGGGTGTCATTAAAGGGGGGTGGTATCTTTCCCGAGTTTCGCGAATTGTAAAAGCTGAGTAATATTTAGGTATAGATTTCTCGTTGAGGACTTCACGGACAATCAATATTAGAAGGAGGATTTCAATATGGTAGGTATAACCTCGTACGGCGCATATATTCCAAGGTATCGGATGGATCGCTCAATAGTCTATAAGGCCATGGGGTGGTTGAATCCTGCAACCTTTATGCGCGGTGAAAAAGCAGTGGCAAATTTCGATGAAGATAGCGTCACCATGGGTGTAGCAGCAGGCATAGACTGTCTGACCGGCATAGATAGAGACGAAATAGATGCTATTTATTTCGCCACTACCACTTCCCCTTACAAGGAGAGACAGGTTGCCGAGATAATAGCAACCGCGTTTGACCTCCGTTCAGACATACGAACAGCAGACTTTGGCGCATCACTCAAAGCAGGCACCACGGCCCTGCTCTCAGCACGTGATGCAGTCAAGTCAGGGTCTCTCAAGAACGTCATTCTATGTGCTTCTGATTGCCGCGTGGGCAAACCGGGAAGCGCCCAGGAGGAGCTCTTCGGGGATGCCGCGGCATCCGTAATATTCGGCGATAGCGGAGTCGTCGCCACCCTGGAAGATTCGTGTTCGGTCTCTTATGATTTCATAGACCACTGGAAAGGAGACGGTCAGAAATTTGACCGCCAGTGGGAAGACAGGTTTATCCGGGACGTGGGTTATAAGAAATTCATCATCGAGTCCATTTCCGGCGTACTCAAGAAATGCGGGCTCGAGACGAAGGACGTGGCCAAAGTAGCTTATCCCTGCCTCTATGCCGGTGACCACAAGGGTATCGGGAGGAATTTGGGGTTGGATCCCGCCCAGGTACAGGACCCCATGATCGATAAGGTAGGCTATACGGGGACGAGCAATCCGTTACTCTTGCTCGTTGCCGCGCTCGAGGATGCCAAGCCGGGTGACAACATCATTATTACAAGCTTTGGCAACGGCAGCGAGGCTTTGTTATTCAAGGTAACCGACGAGATAGAAAATATAAGGGGCAATAGAAGAGGGGTCAAGAAGCATCTTGCCGCCAAAAGAGAGTTGAAGAGTTACAACAAGGCTGTAAGCTTTCGCGACACACTTCCCATAGAGAAGGGAATTCGTGGGGAGATCATGGCCCCGACCGCCTTGTCAGAGCTCTGGAGGAGCCGCAAACAGGTTCTCGGTCTTTGCGGATCGAAATGCAAGAGCTGCGGGACCCCGCAATTTCCGTCCCAAAGGATTTGTGTGAACCCCGACTGCCTGGCTATGGACCAGATGGAGGACTACCGTTTTTCGGACAAGAAGGGCACCCTCTTCACCTACACTGCGGACAGCCTGGCATACAGCATTAACCCTCCTGCACTCTATGGGTTCAATAATTTCGAGGGCGGGGGGAGGTACTGGTTTGATTTGACTGACGCTGACCTGGAATCCGTTAAGGTCGACATGCCCGTAGAGATGAGTTTCCGGAGGAAGTATGTCGATGAAGAGAAGGGCATCCATGGTTACTTTTGGAAAATGGTCCCTATCATTGACTAAAATTTAGTCCCGTTTCAGCGGGCTTATCATCATCGGTCATGGGGATATCTCTTCCGTTCAATTCTGAATGACGACGCACTGATGATCCCCAATGGGAATCGGGAGAGAAACCCTTAAATGTAATACACAAAAGGAGGCAGAAATGGCGGAAGGTATAAAAGATAAAGTCGCTATCATAGGTATGGGTTGCACCAAGTTCGGTGAGCGCTGGGATATGGGGTCGGAAGACCTAATAGTGGAAGCATTTAAGGAATGCATTGAGGATGCCGGGATAGACAGGAAGGAAATCCAGGCGGCCTGGTACGGATCATGTTTTGACGAGGTGAATGTGGGAAAGGCGGCGACACCTTTAAGTTTAGCGCTTAAACTGCCCTTCCTCCCTGTGACCAGGGTTGAGAACTTTTGTGCCACGGGTTCGGAGGCGTTAAGAGGGGCCGCTTACGCCGTTGCCTCAGGCGCATACGATATATGCCTGGCACTGGGTTGTGAAAAACTGAAGGATACCGGTTACGGCGGCCTTCCTGAGATGGCCAACCTTATGGGCACAAAGAACAGACTCATCATGCCTGGCATGACCGCGCCGGGCGGGTTTGCCATGATGGCCACAAGGTACTTTGCGAAGTACGGCATTGACCCGGATGAGGGCAAGAAAATATTGGCAAGAGTATCTCAAAAAAGTCACGCGAATGGAGTAAAGAACCCAAAAGCCCACCTGAGATCGGAGGTGACAGAGGAGCAGATATTGAAGGCCCCTATGATCGCGTGGCCTCTCGGTCTCTTTGACTGCTGCGGTGTGAGTGACGGAGCTGCCGCGGCCATTGTTTGCAGTGCTGATGTGGCCAAGAGCTTCAGGCCCGACCCTGTCTATGTCAAGGCCCTCCAGATCGCCATCAGTTCTGGAGAGGAGATGATGTACACAAAGTGGGACGGAACTTATATTGAGACAGCTACCCGGTGCGGGGCAAGGGCATATGAGGAGGCAGGGATAAAGAACCCGAGAGAAGAAATAAGTCTGATGGAAGTCCATGACTGTTTCTCTATTACAGAGCTCGTGACTTACGAAGACTTGCAGATATCACCGAGAGGCAAAGCAGCGGACGATGTGAGGGACGGTTTCTTTGAACTGGACGGGAAGATCCCATGCCAACCTGACGGCGGATTGAAATGTTTCGGTCACCCTATCGGCGCCTCGGGGTTGCGGATGATGTATGAGGTGTATAAACAGATCCAGGGAAAAGCAGGAGACAGACAGATAAAGGATCCCAAGGTTGGGCTTACACACAACATGGGTGGTTTTCCGGCTATGAACCTCATAAGCGTTTGCATCGCAGGTCTATAAAGAGTGTGTATCTTGAGGGTTCTGAAAAGGTTTCCTTTTCGGAACCCTCAACCTGATTCAAACATTTTCCAGAAACTCGCCAGGGCGTGCAACTCAAACTGTGCAGATGGTTGTCCTCATTTTATCCAAATGAAAGTCCGGAAATTTTTCGAGATGATTTGGTGCCTATAAGCCCTCCCATTCCATCAACAAGGTTCCAATTGAAGAATTATTTATTACAAATAGAAAGGAAATAAGATGTCTTCTGCATTAGAAGGAATAAGAGTATTGGATCTGTCCAGGCTGCTGCCTTTTAACTATTGTACCTTAATGCTGGCTGATCTGGGGGCTGAGGTGCTCAAGATAGAGGAGCCCAAAATAGGGGACTACATGAGATGGTTCCCCCCTAAATTAAAGGAGGAATGCGCGGTATTCCTGATGACCAATCGTAACAAGAAGAGCATGACGTTGAACCTCAGGGAGGAAAAGGCCAAGGAGATACTTCGCCGGTTGGTCAAAGAACATGATGTCCTCTTCGAGAGTTTCAGGCCAGGGGTGATGAAGAAGCTGGGCGTTGACTACGAAAGTCTGAAAGAGATAAACCCGGGACTCGTCTTTTGCTCGTCAACAGGTTACGGTCAAGACGGGCCCTATAAGGACAGGCCAGGGCATGATATGAACTATATTAGTGTGGCGGGTATTCTTGAGGCTACAGGACGACATACAGGAGCGCCGGTAATCCCTGGGATCCCCATTGCCGACATGAGCATAGGAATATTTTCAGCCTTTTCTATCCTGGCAGGCATCATATGCAAAGCCAGAACCGGCAAGGGACAATACATAGACATGTCCATGACTGACTGTATGGTGTCTTACAATATAGCCAACATCGCAAACTACATCGCTACCAGGCGGTCTTCGGAGACGCAGGTTCTCGGTGTTGCAGGAGAGAACCCCTGCTACAACGTATTCAAGACAAAGGATGGGAAGTTTATTTCTCAGGGCAACATAGAGGATAAGTTCTGGATTAATCTCTTAAAAATCATCGATCGGGAGGACTTGAAGGACTATCAGTTCGCCACGGGGGATAAAAAGGAAGAATGCATGGAGGAGCTCCAGAAGGTGTTTCTCACGAAAACAAGAGAAGAGTGGTTGGAACTCTTTGAGGGGAAGGATATTTGTTATGCCCCCATAAATGACGTAGAGGACATGATCGCAGATCCCCATGTTCGGCATAGAGGGATGATCCAGGAGATGGAACATCCTGTGGAAGGCAAGGTCACAACCGTGGGTATACCTTTTAAATTCTCGGAAACGCCCGGCAAAATAAAAACCCCAACGCCGGCTCTGGGTCAACATACAGAAGAGATCTTAAAGGGTCTTGGATATAATGACCAGGACATAACAGAGATGAGAGAAAAGAATGTCATCTAAAATTCATTTGGCCGAGGCGGGGGCAGTATGGGCCTCCGCCTGCTTCCGTGTCTCTATTTTCCCATAGTATTTGGCGGCTTGGGGGATATATGGAAATCTATAGAATAGCCGGCTAATTGAGCATGATACCTGGGCGGTAAACCCGTTATTCAAGGAGAAAAATATCATAAAAAGAGCCTTTCCCCCCTTATATTACTGGGCTCCGGTAGTCTTTTACTGCATTTTCATTTATTTCCAGTCTTCATACCTCGCATTTAAGGAAATTCCGGATCTTCCATATGCCGATAAACTCATTCATTTTGCAGGCTACGCATTACTGGGTCTATTGTTCTTAAGGGGTTTTAGAAATTCGAGGTTCAGGAACGAACAGAAATTCATAATAACGGCAAGTATCCTTCTAACTGCATTATATGGCGCAGCTGATGAATTCCATCAATTTCATGTACAGCATAGAACGGGAGATCTGTGGGATGCCCTCTTTGACTTGTTGGGGGGTGCTTTCGGGGTCTTTGTTTACCAAAAACTTGCACGAAAATACCCAGGGCTCGGCTGCATCTGAACCCGTCGGTCCTTTTGTGTTGATTAGGGCTACGTATCGGACAGGAAAGACATATGAAAAGAGAGAGACTGGAAAAAGGCATGATCCACGTTTACACCGGCAATGGAAAGGGCAAAACTACTGCTTCTCTTGGCTTAGCTCTCAGGGCGATTGGGCATGGATACAGTGTATACATGATACAATTCATGAAAGGTGATATCGAATACGGAGAGCTGGTATCGGCCAGGAACCTCTTGTCCCCTCATTTGACTATCAGACAGATGGGGAGGCCCGACTTTGTCAATAAAGAGAACCCCGAAAAGATCGATATCGAGTGGGCACAGAAGGCCTTCAATCTGGCTCAAGAGGTAATACAGGGTGGAGAATACGATATGGTAATACTCGACGAAGTCAATGTAGCCGTTGACTTCGGGTTGGTTGACCTTGAAAATCTTTTGAGACTGCTCAGGGATAAGCCGGAAAATCTTGAACTGGTCTTAACCGGCAGGTACGCGAAATCTGAAGTGATGCAAGTTGCTGATCTGGTCACAGAGATGTTAGACATAAAACACTATTATGCTGCAGGAGTGGAGTCGAGAAAGGGTATAGATAAATAGTTGATTGAGGATGGTGCAAAACACATGGCATAAGGCGCATGGCATAGGGTATAATGTTGGGTGTAGAGTCAAATCCTTGTGCCTTAAGCCTGTACACGGTACTGAATTTAACTTAGGGGCGAGGCCGAAATAACTTCCCCATTTGTACATCTCATCTTCAGAGTCATGGGTTAAACCTGAACTGTATGATGTCCCCGTCTTGCACAGAATACTCTTTACCCTCCAGGCGCACAAGTCCCCTTTCTTTCGCTGCTGTCATAGACCCGGCTCTCAGGAACTCCTCATATGCCATAACCTCTGCCTTTATAAACCCTTTTTCCATATCTGAATGTATCTTCCCGGCTGCCTTCCTGGCCTTTGTCCCTTCCGGTATTGTCCATGCCCTAAGTTCAGAGCCCACGGTAGTATAAAAGGTGATTAATCTTAAAATATTATATCCAACCTCTATAAGTCTTTCCAAACCAGACCGCTCAAGCCCTAGTTCTTTTAAAAAGAGTTCCCTTTCGTCCTCTTCCAGTTCCGCTATCTCCGACTCTATTTCTCCGCATATGACGACTACATCAGCGCCCTCTCCAGTGGCAATCTCTAAAATGGATTCTGCGCAAACATTATGGGAGGGTCTTCCTTCATCTACATTGGCCACATAAAAAACAGATTTAAGTGTGATGAGATTCAAATCCTTGAGTATATCCTTTTCATCCTCCCGAATCCCTAAGGCTCTCGCCGGCTTTCCGCGGTTTAATCCAGCCCTTACCTTTTTGTGCGTTTCCACTGCCTTTGCTATTTTTTTATCCCCTGTCTTTAAAAGCCTTTCGGTCTTTGACAGCATCTTGTCAACAGTATCCAGGTCAGACAGTATCAATTCTGTGTTCACAATATCTATATCTCGTTTTGGGTCCACAGAACTACTGATATGGGAAACGTCCGGGTTTTCAAAGCAACGGACAACATGGGCGATAACATCGACATTTCGGATATGTCCTAAAAACTGATTGCCCAACCCCTCTCCCTGGCTTGCTCCTTTTACCAGACCTGCTATATCCAGAAATTCCAGCATAGTATGTGTTGTTTTTGGGGGTTTTATTATCTTGGCAATCTTTATTAGTCGTTTATCCGGTACCTTAACAATACCTAAATTTGGGTTGATAGTGCAAAATGGGTAGTTAGAGGCCTCGGCCTTGCCGGAGGTCAAGGCATTAAATATCGTAGATTTTCCCACATTTGGCAGGCCGACTATCCCACAATTAAAACCCAATGGGAATACCTCCAACAGAAAAAGCCCAACCTTCCCGGAGAAGAAGGAAGGTTGGGCGATTCAACCAATATCATCTTTACCAAGCCTGTAATGAGCCGGCGTCTAGACGATCAATGGAGCAATAACCAGGGCCACAACCGACATGAGCTTGATAAGAATATTGAGGGAAGGGCCGCTCGTGTCTTTACATGGATCACCAACCGTATCCCCGGTAACGGCAGCTTTATGGGCTTCCGACCCCTTTCCACCGAAGTTTCCATCCTCAATATATTTCTTGGCATTATCCCATGCACCGCCGGCATTGGACTGAAAGATGGCCATGCACACACCGGATACAGTGACTCCTGCCAGCAACCCACCCAATGCATACTTGTCTACAAAACCGAAAATAACCGGCACAGTAATAGCCATGAGACTGGGCACAATCATCTTTTTAATAGCGGCAGTCGTGGAAATGTCCACACACTTGGCGTATTCGGCATCGGCTTTTCCTTCGAGAAGTCCCTCGATCTCCCTGAATTGGCGTCTTACCTCTTCAATCATTGCAAATGCGGCTTCGCCAACGGCCTTAATTGCCATGGAGGAGAATACAAAAGGCATCATGGCGCCTATGAAGAGGCCAATCATGATATTTGGTTCGGTTAAATCCAGTTTTTCAACCCCTGCCTGGGTTCTGTATGCGGCAAAGAGGGCCAGGGCCGTCAAAGCGGCCGAACCTATGGCAAATCCCTTACCAATGGCCGCAGTTGTGTTACCAACAGCATCCAGGTTGTCTGTGCGTTCTCTGACTTCCGGGGGAAGCCCGGCCATCTCTGCCAGTCCTCCGGCATTGTCGGCTATGGGACCGTACGCATCCACCGCCAATTGGATCCCGGTAGTGGAGAGCATACCCAAGGCTGCTATGGCAATACCATAGAGCCCGGCAAATTTATAGGAAACCAGGATTGCCAGACAGATCCATATAACCGGTAAGGCAGTGGACCGCATGCCCACAGCAAGGCCAGCGATGATGTTTGTTGCCGCGCCTGTCTGAGAATCAGAGGCAATGCCGTGCACAGGCTTTTTTTCCTTTGATGTGTAATATTCAGTGGTAAGCCCGATTGCAATACCTGCTACAAGACCACCTATGGTAGCAAGAAAGAGATCTATGGCGGAAACACCTTCTGTACCTGCCATTGTCACCTCTTCGGGTACAAAGTAGGAGCAAACGAAATAGGTGACGATCACCATGAATGCTCCGGCTCCGAACGTACCGATATTCAGCGCAGCCTGAGGACTGCCGCCCTCTTTGACGCGGACAAAGAAGGTGCCGATAATGGAAACGATTATGCCTGCCCCAGCCAACATCAATGGGAGGATAATCATATTAAAAGGAGCGTTGCTGAACCCGATTGCAGTGGCGCCAAGCACCATAGCGCCGACTATGGAGCCCACATAAGACTCGAAGAGGTCAGCGCCCATTCCGGCTACGTCTCCCACATTGTCCCCTACATTGTCAGCAATGGTTGCAGGGTTACGGGGATCATCTTCAGGGATTCCGGCCTCCACTTTTCCCACGAGGTCTGCCCCCACGTCTGCGGCTTTGGTGTATATCCCGCCTCCTACCCTTGCGAATAAAGCGATGGATGACGCCCCCAGAGAAAACCCCGTGATGACGGTAATCACATTGGGCAAATCCATAGAGGCAACGCCCAACACGCCCAGGTTTCTATAGAGGATCAGAAGCGTACCCAGTCCTATGATCCCCAGTCCCACAACGCACATACCCATAACAGTGCCCCCGGAAAAGGCCACTATCAGAGCCTCGTTGAGGCTGCTCCGTGCGGCATTGGTGGTCCTGCTATTGGCTGAAGTGGCCATACGCATCCCAAAATACCCGGACAATCCCGAACACAGAGCCCCAAAAACGAAAGACAACGCTATTAAGGGGCTTCGATAGACCTCAGGCGTACTCTTTGCATTTGCCAGGCCCAGTAAGATCGCCACACAGATCACAAATACTATCAAAACTTTATATTCCCGCATGAGAAAGGCCATGGCCCCTTCCTTAACATGTCCGGAAATCTCTACCATCTTCTTTGTCCCAGGGCTCTGCTTGTTCACCCAAACCGACTTGTACAATGCAAAAATAAGAGCCAGTATACCAAAAACCGGGACCAAATAGGTCAGTCCTTCACCTGCCATTACTTTCTTACCCTCCTTCCAGGTCTAACGGGGAACCCCCGAACATCGGCTTCACCTTGAAGCTACTCACCATTACAACGACTCCCCCTTGACAACAGCTTTACAATATCCGCCGCCACATCAAATTATAAATCCTCAAACTCTGTCTCTTTCTATCGTCTGCCACCCCCTTTCCCCCCATTTCTATAGTTTTTCAAAAAAATAATTACATAATCGGGCAAGACGATCGACCATACCAACTTAGGATACCCCCTGCCCCCCTTTACAAGAGGGGAGAATTCTTAAAATTATTTTTCCATTACAGCTTCATAAGTTTCACAATTCTGCTGATTGAACTCATTCATCGCCACATGAACATCCTGAGTGATAATAGATATTAACGCCTTTCCTGCCAAATCCATTAGGTCAGATAAAAGTACCCGCTGTTCTGAATCAAAGGGACTGAGGACATAGTCTGTAACTTTCTGACTGCCGGTCGGCCGACCAATTCCCACCTTCAACCTTATAAAATCATCAAATCCCAAGGCACTGATGATCGACCTGACACCATTGTGCCCCCCGTGTCCACCTTTCTCTTTTATTCTAATCCTCCCAAATTCCAGGTCCAGATCATCATGTACAACGACTAACGCCCTTCTATCCACTTCAAAATACGAAAGCAGCTTCTTTGCCGCTTCACCACAGAGGTTCATATAGGTCAAAGGCTTTGCAATAACTACCCTTTGACCGGCTATACTCCCTTCACCCACGCTGGAATGGAACCTGGGCTTAGAAAACGGAAGGTTGGATTTTTGAGCGACTTTGTCGACGATCAGGAAGCCAATGTTATGCCTGGTTAGTTTGTAGTGCTCACCAGGGTTGCCCAGGCCCATTACCAATTTCACACAGAATCCCTTATTTTCTTATCTAACCTTCTTTACCCTCGTCAACAGATCTCTCCTTTTCCTTTTCTTCCTCTTCTCCAATTTCCTCTTCTTCTAGTGCTACTTCCTCCTCTTCCTTTACAACGGTCGGTGTCAGAACAGTTACAAGCGTAAGGTCTGAACTATCCAGGATCTCAACCCCTTCTTCCAGCTCTATGTTTTCCACATGAATCACATGACCAATCTCCAAATCGCTGACATCAACCTCAATATGACTTGGAATTAGGGAAGGTAATGCCCTAACCTCAATCTCCCTCTTCACCTGTCGCAAAATACCTCCTGATTCAACTCCTTTAGCTTTTCCAATAAAGCGAATTGAGACAGGCATTACAATCTTTTCATCCATGGCTATTGCGTAGAAATCTGCATGTATGTGATCTCCCTTGACAGGATGGGTCTGTAATTCCTTTAACATAGCATTCCTAGTCTGTGTCTCTTTACCGGCCTCGACATTGAGTTCTATCAAAACGCTCTCCCTTGTTTCAGTACTGATTACCTTTCTCAAATCAAGGGCATGGACACTGAGCGCAATTGGTTCCATGTTTTGGCCATAGAGAATAGCCGGTATAAACCCGGACGCTCTCAGCCTCTTGGCAGCGCCTTTACCGTATTCGGCACGGACCTCTGCTGTCAAATTAACTTTTTCCACTATTTCCTCCCGGAATTACTCCTACAGAGTATCAACGATCTTTAGACAAACAACCTGCTCACGGAACTTTCTTCGTAGATGCTTCTCACTGCCTCCCCTAAAAGGCTTGCCACAGAAAGTACTTTTATCTTGACGCAAGACTTGCCATCTTCCCTCAAAGGGATGGTATCGGTCACAACAAATTCATCTATATCGGAATTTTCGATCCTGTCTATTGCCTTGCCGGATAAAACAGGATGGGTACAGCAAGCATAGATCTTGACCGCCCCTTTCTCAGACAAGGCACTGGACGCTTCTGTTATTGTGCCGGCAGTATCGACCATATCATCCAGGATAAGGGCCTTCTTGCCCCTAACTTCACCGATAATATTCATAACCTTTGCTACATTTACGTCAACCCTTCGTTTATCAATGATGGCTAACATAATATTTAGCCTTTTGGCAAAGGCCCGTGCCCTTTCAACTCCCCCGGCGTCCGGGGAAACCACAATCAGGTCATTTTTAAATCTCTCTCTTATATATTCCAATATAACCGGCGTGGCATATAGATGGTCAACAGGGATATTAAAAAAACCCTGGATCTGACCCGCATGAAGATCCATGGTAAGCACCCTGTCCGCCCCGGCCGCTGAAATGAGATCGGCCACCAATTTTGCTGTTATGGGCGCTCTAGGCGATACCTTCCTGTCCTGTCTCGCATATCCGTAATATGGCATGACAGCGGTAATCCTTCGCGCAGAAGCCCTCTTAAGTGCATCTATCATGATGAGGAGTTCCATGAGATTGGTATTAACCGGTGTACATATGGATTGCATCACAAAAACATCCATCCCCCGAATATTTTCATCTATCTCTACTGCTATCTCCCCATCGCTGAACTTCCTGACCCTGGCCTTGCCCAATGAAATCTCCAGGTATTGGCAGACTTTCGTAGCCAGAGCAGGGTTCGAGTTCCCGGTGAACAACTTTAACTTATCCAACATGAAAAACCTTCTCTCTGTTTCTTCAATCGCAAATTTTTGATCTGTGCAGTTGGTCAAGTTTACCGCTTGCCGCCTACTTTTTTCGTTTGCTTCTTATGAACTACAGTCTTGCATAAGGCTGAATTTTGATCTGTGCAGTTATAACTTGGAAAACCAATTACCCTGGAGGTGAAAAAAACGGGGCATGATACCATTCACAGACGACATCTTCACACCCGACAATTCTCTCCTGGGGCGGGAGGATTCGAACCTCCGAATGCAGGAACCAAAATCCTGTGACTTACCGCTTGTCTACGCCCCAAAAGAAAAGCCAAGACAACCCTCCCCAATGTCAGTAACTATCCACCATTCATCCCGCCGGCCCGGTTATATCCTTAAATTCCAAAGCAATAGCGCTTCCCTAACTTAAAATCGAATGGGTGTAGCCCTTTCGGTCTCCCTTCTGTATTCCTCCAGAACCTTTGATTCAATAATCTCTCTAGTCTCATTATTTAAAGGATGAGCGGTATCCTTAAATATTCCGTCCTTTCTCTTCTTACTTGGCATGGCGACAAATAAACCATTATTTCCGTTAATCACTTTCAGATCGCGGACCACAAAGCAATCATCAAATGTGATCGTTACATAGGCCTTCAATTTTTCTTCATCAACAGTGAATACCCGAACTTCCGTTACTTCCATTTACCCCTCCTTGGTCTTCGTTATCGAGGCTAGAAGATAAAAATAGAGTGTATTCAGGACTAGCAAGTTTTAATTGATGAAAGGCCCTTTCAGCAACTTCTTTATCCGGGAAGATGCCAAACACAGTGGGGCCACTCCCTGACATCAACGCTCCCAAGGCCCCCTTGTCAATGAGTCCATCCTTTATTTCTTGTATTTCTGGGTATCTCTCTATGATCACAATTTCCAAATCATTGTAAAGAAAATTAGCTACGTCGGAAATACCTACCATTGGCGGGAGTATACTAATATTATTTATTTTCTTTGTCAACCCTGTATTTAAGTTTTTGTAAGCCCACGCAGTCGAAACCTTAATGCCTGGGTTAACCAACACCATCCAGATGGGAGAAGGAAGCTCAATCTCTTCTAACCTGTCACCTATCCCTCCGGCCAAAGCGGATCCCCCATATACAAAAAAAGGAACATCGGCCCCAAGCCGTGTCCCCATTCTCATCAGTTCTCTCCTTGTCAAGCCCAGTTCTAATAGTCTGTTCAGTGCCATCAGCATAGCTGCGGCATTGCTGCTCCCCCCACCCAATCCGGAGGCGACCGGGATCTTTTTCCTTATGAAAATCCGTACCCCGATATCAATCCTGAACTTCTCCAGAATGCTTCTGGCTGCACGGTATGCCATGTTATCAGTGCCTTTGGGTATCTCTTCACCTTGGGATGAGACATCAATCTCCTCCCCTCCCACGGAGATCTCTAATTCATCGCAAAGATCTATCCGCTGCATTATGGTTCTTAATTCATGGTATCCATCATCCCTCTCATATAAAACATCAAGCCTAAGGTTTACTTTTGCAGGAGATAATACCCTCAAGGAATACAAGTTGTTCAACCCTTTTTTACCTTTTCAACGTATCTCATCCTTAAATCATAAAGTATGTGGTCGATCAAAAGATCCTCTTCCTTTGTTAAATTTCCTTTGGTTTTTTCCTTTAACATGGAAATAATATCTATAGTCTGTTTCGCCATAGGCATGTTCTCCTCGCTCTTGTTGGTTGCAGGGTCCGGTATCTCCCCGAGATGAAACAGAGCAGATGAGTTGAGAGAAAAGACAAAAGTCGAGATGTTCATCTCCGGCAACGGAATTTGTTCTTCCTTTTTGACATCTTCTTTCTCGGTATCCTCTTTTCCCCCGCTCACCGTGGCCTCTTCTTTCTCCTTACCCTCATCCTCCGTCTTTCCCTTCGCAAAACTTCTTCTATCAGTAACCTTGAACCCTGCATCCTCGGTTTCTTTCGTCATAGTCGCCCCCTCTGCTAATTCCATCTGACTGTTAACCCCTCACCCCCAACATCCACCAGGAACTGCGATCCTTCTTTCCAGTGAAGCGTGATGGGCATCTTAACCTTTTCATCTATCGTCCTCTTCAGGAAACGTGCGCCGTATTTCAGGCTAAAACCTGTTTCCACCAGGTAGTCCAATGCCTCATCGGTTATCTCTATGCCCTTATTTACGGCATCAAGAGTCCCCCTCATCTTTTCGATATACATAGTTGTTATCCTCTTCACATCTTTCTTCGAAAGAGCAGAGAATACTATGATATCGTCGATACGGTTGATGAATTCAGGAGGAAAGGTGTTCTCCACCTCTTTTAATATTGCTTTCTTAATGGAGTCCTGCTTGTGTCTATCTTCGAGAAAGCCCATCGGTTCGGCGAACCGCTTAAACTCGTCTGAACCGAGGTTTGAAGTCATAATAATCACCGCATCACTGAAATACACCCTCTTGCCCCTTCCGTCTGTCAACCACCCCTCGTCAAAGACCTGAAGGAAGAGGTTCAAGATATAGTGATTCGCCTTCTCCATCTCATCCAAAAGAACAACGGTATAAGGGTTATCCCGAATCTGATTAGAGAGTATCCCCCCTCTCTCCGAGCCCACGATCCCTCGGGGCATCCCTATCAATTTGTCAATAGCGATTGTTGAGTCCATATATTCCGACATATCGAGACGAACCATCTTCTTCTCATCGCCGAAGAGAAACTCGGTCAATGCCTTTGCCAACTCCGTCTTACCGACACCTGTGGGGCCCAGAAAGAGTAAAACCCCATCCGGTTTGTCGAAGTTCTCCTTTAAGGGCCCCTTGTTCAATCTTAGATGCCTGGCTACGGACGAAACAGCCTCATCTTGGCCCATAACCCTTTTCGATAAAACGGTTTCTAAGTCTTTGAATCTTTCCACAGTATCCCTTGACACCATGTCCCTGGGGATTCTCGCCTCTTGAGAAACCACATCAATAACATCCTCCGGCAGGACCTCCTCCCTGACCCCTCCAATCTCCACCTTCACTGACGCAGTGTCAATCCATGAAATTGGTTTGTCCGGCATTCGAACTGCTTGCATATGCCTCTGGGACATTAGGAGACAGGCCTCAACAGCCTCATCAGTAATCCTAACTGAATAATTCCTTTCCATCCTTGAACGAACTCCGTACAGGATTTGCCTTGTTTCATCAACAGAGGGTTCAGCAACATGAACAACCCGAAAACGGCGAGCCAATGCCTCGTCCTCCTGAATGTAAGTCTTGTACTCCGCCTCAGTTGTCGCCCCTATTACCTGTATCTCACCCCTGGCTAAGGTTGACTTGAATATGTTGGCAGCATCACTCGGCACTCCCATGGCTGAACCAGCCCCGATTAAACTGTGTGCTTCATCGATAAATAGTATAAGGTTCTTACGGTCTTTCAGCTCTCTGATAACCTTCTCCATCCTATCTTCAAACATACCCCTAAAGACCGTCCCTGCCACCAATGAATTCATCTGCAAATTCACTATTTGATGTTTTCTTAGACGTGATGGTATCGATTGGGGCTCGAATTCCAACTTCATTGCCAGCCCCTCCACGATCGCGGTCTTACCCACACCTGGCTCGCCAATAATCATAGCCGAGTTCGACCTTTCTCGATGACAGAGGATCTCTATTATTTGGCAAAACTCATTATCTCTTCCAATAATAAACGGGAGTTTCCCCGACCGGGCCAGTTTGTTCAAATTTACCCCAAAATACTTGAGATGGGGGGGGAGCTCAAATTTCTTTTTGAGGTCTGCATCCCTCCCCCCACGGTCCTGTGCTTTAATAGTGATTAAACGCAAGACGACATCAGGTTCCACCCCGAACCCCTTAAATATCTTAACAGGAATTCCTTTACTTTCTTGGAAAATAGCTGCAAATATGTCTATGGGCTCTATAGTATCCCTTCCGAAGCGCTGGGCCTCTTCCCAGGCAAGCTTTAAAATGTTTTTCGTTGCAGCGGGCATCTCTAACCCCATGCCTAGATGTTGTTTAGAAATATTCAGGTGCTCATTTAGAAAGCGAATTACATTTTGCCGATCGAGGTTTAACTCAGACATAATCTCAGAAAAAATTGCCTCTTCCACTTTGGTAAAGGCCAAGAATATATGTTCAATGCCCAAGTAGTAGTGTTTTCTCCTTCTGGACTCCTCCACAGCCAGAGTCAATATCTGAAACGCCCTATCTGACAGATGTTCTCTGTACTCAGTAAAATCTAACATTTGGAGATGCCTTTCTTTTCTAAAGAAGATAAATTTTACCATGTGATCATATTATTTGCAATTTTTTATTTCCCAACTTCTTTCCAGGTAAAATATACTCTATGGAGGGCTGTGAGGTGGGTTAATATTGCAAGGATCCAAAGAACAATACCCATAAAGTTAAAGATAGATCCTATCGCCAGTAAGATAATACGTTCCGCTCTTTCCATCAAACCAACAGTGCAGCAAGGAATGAACCTTTCCGCCTTCGCTCTTGTATATGGCACCATGAAAGTGCCCAAGGTTGCTATGCAGGTTAGTAGCACCAGACTCACCTCCCCTATCCTCGAATAGAAGACAATCAAGCCAAGTAAAAGGACCAGATCTGAATACCTATCAATAACTGAGTCTAACAACTCCCCAAACTTACTAACCTTTCCGGAAGCTCTCGCAACAGCCCCATCCAGCATATCGAAAAGGCCTCCAACAAGGATTAAACCGCCTGCCGCCTGCCATCTTCCGTAGATAAAGGCAATCGCTGCCATAATATTTATCATCAATCCCAAGACGCTAAGCAGATTGGGACTTATATACCTGTTTGGTATTATACCGGCCATCTTTGAGATGTAAGGGTCCAGCCTGCGGCCTATCTTGGCACTCAACATCGCTTGAATCCTTCAGTTCCAAGTCGGATTTTCAGAGAAAATAGGTTCCAAACACGCCCTTAGAGAGCAGTGGGGGGGGGATATGACGCTAGGTTTTCAAAGGTGGTGTACTTATCTAGGAATGCGAGTTTAACTGCTCCGACAGGTCCGTTTCTCTGCTTACCGATAATGATTTCTGCGGTTCCTTTATTGGGGTTATCATCCGATTTATTGTATATCTCATCACGATAAATAAAGGTAATTACGTCAGCATCCTGTTCTATAGCCCCTGATTCCCGTAAATCAGCAAGTTGCGGCCTCCTATCGTGCCGATCCTCCACCTTTCGGTTGAGTTGGGAAAGAGCCACAACTGGAATACCCAACTCTTTAGCGAGGGCTTTTAGGGATCGGGAGATCTCGGATATCTCCTGTTCCCTCCGTTCAGCACCGCTGCTTCCGCGCATCAATTGAAGGTAATCGACAATAATTAATCCTAGGCCATGTTCACTCTTCAACCTTCTGGATTTAGCGCGCATTTCCAAAACAGACAGAGCCGGAGTGTCATCAATAAATATAGGGGCTTCAGAGAGAATCCCGGCTGCTCTTGTGAGTTTCGGCCAGTCATTCTCGCCAAGAAATCCGCTTCGCAATTTCTGGACATCAACTTTTGCCTCTGAACACAACAGTCGCAAAGAGAGTTGTTCTTTTGACATCTCCAGGGAAAATATCCCAACTGGAATGCGTGCTTCAATAGCAGCATACTGCGAAATATTTAAGGCAAAGCTGGTTTTCCCCATGCTGGGACGGCCGGCAATAATGATAAGATCAGAAGCCTGAAAACCTGCAGTGAGTCTGTCTATCCCTTCAAACCCGGTAGGTACGCCTGTTACAAGCTCCTTTTTCTCATAGAGCCTTTCAATGGCCTTGAAACTGTCCTTCACCATCTCCCTTATCGGATAGAATGAAGGTTTTATCTTGTTTTCTGATATTGCAAAGATTGCCCTTTCTGCTTGATCTAATACCTCATCAACATTGCCGGTATCTTCGTAGCTCATGGACGTAATCTCAGAAGCGACATTGATGAGCGTCCTAAGGATTGACTTCTCTTTCGTGATCTTCGCATAGTAAGAAATGTTAGCTGCGGTAGGAACGCTATCAACCAGGGATGTTAAATACGGACCCCCCCCTACCGCATCTAACTGGTTCCTCATCTTCAGGGTATCTGTGAGAGTGACGAGGTCTATTGGTTCACTCTTTTCATAGAGTTCTAGCATGGAAAGAAAGATCCTGCGATGAGAAGCATGGTAAAAATCCTCTCCATTCAATACCTCTAATACGTGATTTAAGGCATCATTCTCCAGTAATATGCCCCCCAGTATGGATTGCTCCGCTTCAATATTCTGAGGAGGTAGTTTGAGTTGAGGCGGTTTATCATTCTTCATTTTATTTATATGCACGCCTACACCGACTTTAATGGTTATACCTGCAGTTCCTGTTCGGCTTTGACAACCAATACCTTTACACTGGCAGTAACCTCAGGATGGAGTTTTACTGGAACTGTATATATGCCCAGTTTCTTGATCGGTGTCTCCAGGATAATCTTCTTCCTGTCAACCGCAACCTTTTCTCTCTTCAAGGCCTCTTCAATATCCATGTTTGTAACCGAGCCGAAAAGCTTATCCTCTTCTCCGACCTGCCTAGAAAAAGTACAGGCGAGGCCTTCTATTTTTTCAGCCAGTTTTTCAGCATCTTTCTTGACTTTTTCCTCTTTACTATCAAACAAGCCTTTCTGTCGCTCCAGCTGCTTTACATTCTTGGCAGTCGCCTCCACGGCCTTCTTTCGGGGGATCAGGTAGTTCCTTCCGTATCCATCAGCAACCTTAATCATATCCCCGGCATTGCCCAGGTATTGTATTTCTTCCAGTAAAACAACCTTCATCTTCGCCTCCAATTATTGATATAGTAGCATCTGATCATTCAATCGCCTGATGCCTTTACACTGAGCGAGTGCCCATCCTTACATTTTCTCTTTCACCCACAGACGCAGGTTGACATCCATACGAAAATACACCAATTTCTTCCCCTCACCCCTTCTGAACCCCAAAGAGAGAAAGTGAATGAAGTCTGAATAAAAACAGACTGAAATGGTCAGGCGTACAGGTCTCAAGAACGACGACTATGTTTCCGTCCCTAAGCTCTATTATAGGCAAGTCTTATTCCTAAGACCGGAATGAAGTAGGCGGCTCTCTAGCGGGTTGTAGTTGTAGTAAAAGGCAAAAGAGCGATATTTCTCGCCCGCTTGATTGCTCTTGTGACTTTTCTCTGGTGTCTGGCACAGTTCCCTGAAATCCTCCTGGGAATTATCTTGCCCCTCTCTGAAATAAACAGACGTAGGGTCTGGTGGTCTTTATAGTCAATTTTTATGGTACTATCAGCGCAAAACCTGCAAATTTTTCGTCTTGCAAATGTCCGCCCTTTCACATTTCGTTTATATACCATCGATTCCTCCATGTCAGAGTGGAAGATAGTCGTTTATCCTTCCTGATCTTTAATATCTTCGTTCTCGATATCCTTTTCTTCAGTCTCTCGTTCCTCTTCAGCATGCTTATCAACCTTTATTGTCAAATACTTGATAACCCTGTCATCCAGCTTAATTACCCTTTCCAGTTCGGCCGTGACTTTATCATCGCCATGGAAGACCAATAAAACATAATTACCTTTCATTCTCTTCTTGACTTTGTAAGCGAGTTTTCTTTTGCCCCACTTATCTACCTTGACGACTCTGCCTCCAAGGCCATCAATTATTCCGCCAAACTTTTCGCTCATCTGATCCACATCCTCATCAAGAACATCCGGATCTACTATGAAAATCATCTCATAAGCTCTCACAACACCCTCCCTCTGGTCTTAAACGGCCCTAAAATTCAGGGCAAGGAGTCTTCCCTTCCATCCGTGAAGACTAATAATTTTCAACGTGTATAGTTACAGAAACCTAGTATCTCTGATGATTCAGTTAGTTTCCATCCAGAAATGGCCATTTTTCCCCTGAGCTGCGTTCTCCTCCGGTTTCCGCCTGCGACGTACGATCATGTACGCCTCGGCGCAAACCGTCGTGCGGCCTTGCTCAGAGAAAAAATTGCTCATTTCTGAATT
>DAOWME010000161.1 GCA_030643245.1 Deltaproteobacteria bacterium | reverse complement strand
TTCAGAAATGAGCAATTTTTTCTCTGAGCAAGGCCGCACGACGGTTTGCGCCGAGGCGTACATGATCGTACGTCGCAGGCGGAAACCTGAGGAGAACGCAGCTCAGGGGAAAAAGGGCCATTTCTGGATGGAAACTAATTCGCATTATAAGGAGGGCATAATATAACAGATCACAGGGGCCAGGGTTTTTCTGATCCCTGACAACTGTACCCTGTGACCTGTTGCTGCACAAGAGGTGATTGTGGGATATTGGGGTTATCCGCGATATGTGCCTGTAGCGGAAAAGAAAGCAAAAGCAGCCAAGAAATTAAAAAAACTCAAAAAGAAAAATCCCGGCATTAGACCGATCGTTATTGAGGGAAAGGCTATTGCGCAAACCTGGTGGGGCAAATCTTGGAATAAGAACCTTGAAAGATATGCGGATTACAGCAATCGTATCGGCCGTGGACGCAGCTATGTTCGCCATGGAGCTGTGCTGGACCTTAAGATCGATTCCGGCAGAGTCGAATCTCTGGTGCAGGGGTCGAGCGCAAAACCCTATTCTGTAACCATTAGTATAAAAGCCATTGATGGGAAGGTTTGGCGGAACATCAAGACAGCATGCGGAGGGAAGTTAGATTCGTTGCAGGAGCTTTTAGCAGGAAAATTTCCAAGAGCGCTAGGCGAAATATTTATGGCAGAAGGAGAGGGGTTATTCCCTTCCCCAAAGGAGATTGAATTTGATTGCAGCTGTCCTGACTGGGCCTATATGTGTAAGCATGTTGCCGCCACACTCTATGGCATCGGCGCCAGGCTTGATGAGGACCCGAGCCTGTTTTTCAAACTTAGAAAAGTTGAGATGGGTGATTTGATAAGCCAGGCAGTAGAAGACAAGACCCGTAAGTTATTGAAAACAGCAGAAAAGAAAACCGCCAGAATTATTGCAGACTCGGATCTGTCGGATGTATTCGGTATTGACCTGCAACAAGGTATGGATTTAGATGCTGATAAGATAGTCTCTAAAAAAGGGGCAGGCCCTGAGGAAAAGTCAGCTAAAAAGAGGGTATCAGGTAAGGCAGCTCGAAACATAAAAACAGAAAGTACGAAGAAAAAAAACAGAAGCAAATCAAATGAAAAAAAGAAAACAACCCGAATAACGCCTCAAAAGGGCGGACCGGGGGAGGCGAAAGGGACGGAAAAAAGTCCACGTATCAACAAGAAGAAACCCCAAACGGAAACCGAAGCAGATCAGGTTCTCGGCATTATCAAGAGGTCGCGGAAAGGGGTTAATGTACCTTTTTTGAAAAAGAAGACAGAGATTGACGAAGTTAAGATCAGGGGTATAGTTTACAGCGCTTACAGGAAAGGTGAGATTAAGAGAATAAGTAGAGGGATTTACGTGAAGAATAAGTAACTTTATTGGGGG
This sequence comes from Deltaproteobacteria bacterium, assembly GCA_030643245.1. GTDB lineage: Bacteria > Desulfobacterota > UBA8473 > UBA8473 > UBA8473 > JAUXHQ01. The sequence goes on along the minus strand of DAOWME010000161.1, from coordinate 5,697 downwards.
AAAGGACGATGAATGGCCCATGAAAAGAATGAAGGATATGCCCAGTTTCGACAGGCCGCGGGAGAAACTGGCCAAAAGTGGGACGGCTGTTCTCTCCGATGTTGAACTGATCTCAATTATTATCGGAAAGGGGGTCCCCGGGAGGGATGTGTTCCATGTGGCAACGGACATTTCTAAAAGGATAAAAGAGAATGCCGTTCAATTGAATCACCGGGATTTCTTCGAGGACCTGAAGAAGATTGAAGGGGTAGGGTCTGCAAAGGCCTCTCAAATCGTAGCAGGATTTGAACTTGCCAGGCGATACCTGATCAAAGATGATGTAAAGGTAACCTCTCCTACCGATATTCTGCCCCTGGTTTCGGATATAGTGAATAAGAAGCAGGAATATTTCGTCTGTATCTCTCTGAACGGGGCAGGTGAAGTTGTAAGTAATCGAGTAGTGACGGTTGGGCTGCTAAACCACAGCCTTGTTCATCCCAGAGAGGTCTTTGCAGATGTGATAACGGACCGGGCGGCCTCTGTGATTCTTGTTCATAATCATCCCTCAGGCGCTCTGGAACCGAGCAAAGAAGACATGGCAGTCACTAAGCAGCTTGTGGACGCGGGATCGATCCTTGGCATTAATGTGTTGGATCATCTTATCATCTCGAAGAAGGGATATTTGAGCATGAAGGAGAAGGGGTTGTTGTGATGCAGCCAATATTCAGTATGATGGCCAAAACGGTGACCAAGGCCGGAGGGTTTGTTTTATTTGTCTTAATTTTAGCTTTAACCGGGGCAACGGCTGAGGGTGAAAATCATGAAACACCTGAACCTTACCGATTACATGCCCTGATCTCAAATGTCCGAATCAGCGAACCGCTTGATTTCTGCGGCGAACCGGTTGAACTTGACAAACATGGCATCCGTGAACGCATGGAAAAAGAGCTGCTGCTTTCACTATGGGATCGCCCCCAGGTGGTTCTCTGGATAAAACGTTCCAGCCGCTATATGCCGCTGATTGAAAAGATGCTGAAACAGAAAAATATGCCGGAAGATTTAAAGTACGTGACTATAGCGGAAAGCGCTTTAAGACCACATGTAGGTTCTTCCAAAGGGGCTATGGGCTTCTGGCAATTTATGGAAGCCACAGGCAGAAAACACGGTCTGAAGATCGACTCAGAAAAGGATGAGCGTAGAAATATCTTCAAATCCACCGCAGCAGCCATTCTTTATTTTAAGGAACTTTATGACATGTTTGGGGCATGGACACTGTCAGCGGCTGCTTACAATATGGGTGAACAAGGACTTCAATCTGAAATTTTAGTTCAAAAAAGCAATAATTACTATGATCTCTATCTCCCCATGGAGACCCAAAGGTATCTCTTAAGAATCATTGCAGCAAAACTGATATTATCAGATCCTGAAAAATACGGGTTCAAATTTACGAAAGAGGACTTATATCCTCCGATTCAATTTGATCGCATCAAACTGGAGTGCTTTCAGAAAACACCCATCCTCATCATCGCTCAGGCTGCAAATACCACTTTCAAGATCATCAAGGATTTAAATCCTGAGATCAGAGGGTACTATGTTGCAGCTGGCAGTCACTCGATCCTTATACCCAAGGGTTCATCTGAAACTTTTCATTCGCGATTTAATAATCGCGTTGATCAGTGGTCGGCCGACAAGCAAAATCGGGTTTATATAGTTACGCGGGGTGATAATCTTTCAACCATTGCAGAGCGTTTCAATATTCCCCTGCCTGCATTAATGATCTGGAACCGGCTGGACAATAAGAAACACATCCATCCCGGAGATCGGCTGGTAATCTACCCTGATTAGGAACGCAAAGGGTTACGACAATATGATTATGATCTCTGCTGTCAAAAAGACCAGGTTACAATTGGCATCTTTCATTTGCCACTTTATACTTATTACTTTAAAAGGCTACCAACTTAAGGCGGGACACTTTCCCATAAGCGCTAGCTTAGGGGCGAGGACGAAATAACTACAAAATCCTCAAAATAGTTCGACTATTCCTGCGGTTTTGCGTTTTCAGATCGAACAAATCTAACCTAAATCTGAGCGCCAACTTGAGGAAGTTATTTCGTCACCGTCCCTAACTGATTGAACTTACAGGCTGTCCCGCCTTAGGTTGGTAGCCGAATTAAGTAAAGATTTTCCCGGTGCCGGCGAAGCAAAAGAGATCCTGGAGGAGCTGGAAGAAAAGTAGCCTGAGGCTCAAACCTCTAAGAGAAATTCATCGAGTGTTATTATCCTGAACAATGGGTATACTGGTGACATTCGGTACAGGTTGATAGCAGCGTCATGAATCTCCCGCTTGGGGGCGGCACAGCAATCTTCCACTATAATAACATTGAAATCGTTAGCCAGCCCGTCCCATGCTGTAAACATAACGCACACATGTGTGTTCATCCCGGAGACCACAATAGTGTCAACCTCCAGGGTTCTTAAGGTTATATCTAAATCCGTTCTGAAGAATGCACTGAACCGTCTTTTTTCGAGAACCATGTCCCCGCTTTCCGGTCTCAACTCATCTATAACCTCCACGCCTTTGGTTCCCCGAATGGAATGAGGAGACATCTTTCCTCCGAACATAAAATCCTGAGACATGAAGCTGTCGCATGCGTATATAACCGGAAAGTTCAGCCCTCTGGATTTATTGAGGAGCCTCTGTATATTCGGTATGATCTTTTCGCTCTCCGACTTAACAGCGGGGTTGCTGCCAACCCCGCCCTTAAGCATATCTACTACGATAATTGCAGGTTTCATTTGCTGTAGTCGTAAAACCCCCTTCCCGTCTTCCTTCCGAGATATCCAGCCTCTACATATTTCCTCAAGAGGGGACAGGGTCGGTATTTTGGATCGCCCAGTTCACGGTGAAGGACCTCCATGATCGCTAAACATGTATCCAACCCGATCAAATCAGCGAGTGTAAGAGGTCCCATGGGATGATTCATCCCCAGTCTCATTACCGTATCGATGGCCTCCGGCTTTCCCACCCCCTCATACAAAGCATAAACAGCCTCATTAATCATAGGAAGCAGTATCCTGTTGGCGATGAACCCTGGAGAATCACCGGCCTCTGCAGGGGTCTTGCCCATCTTCTCCGCCAGTTTCATCACTGTATCAAAGGTTTGGTCAGATGTTGCCAGCCCCCTGATGACCTCCACCAACTGCATCATTGGAACGGGGTTCATAAAGTGCATGCCTATCACCTTGTCCGGTCTCTTTGTAACGGAACCAATCTTCGTGATGGATATGGACGAGGTGTTACTTGCCAGGATAGCCGCATCGTCACAAGCTTCGTCCAGCCTTCTAAAAATATCGAGTTTAATGGTAAGGTTTTCTGTTGCTGCTTCCACCACAAGGTCTGCCTTTGCCATCTCTTCCAGCTTCGTGGTGCCTGAAATACGAGACATTATGCCGTCTTTTTCTTCAGCCGTGATCTTTTCCTTCTTGACAATCCTGTCCAAGCTCATAGAGATGGAAGACATGCCCTTCTCTATGAAGTCATCCTCAATATCATTCATTATAACGTCAAATCCGGTGGAAGCCGCAACCTGGGCAATACCACTGCCCATCTGTCCCGCGCCAATAACACCGAAAGTCTTAATTTCCATGACTTACCTCCTCATTCATTATCAATCAGAATTACATGCCAAGATTACATCTCTACGACAATAGCAGCTCCTTGCCCTCCGCCGATACACAGGGTTGCCAGACCCAATCTAGAACCCCTCTTCTTCATTTCATACAATAGAGTAATAAGTATCCTGGCGCCACTGGCACCTATGGGATGGCCCAGAGCTATAGCGCCACCGTTGACGTTAACCTTATCCAAGTCCCATCCCATCTCCCTGTTCACGTATATTGCCTGGGATGCGAACGCCTCGTTTGCCTCTATCAGGTCCAGGTCTGATACACTCAATCCAGCCTTCTCAAGGGCCTTTTTACTGGCCGGCACAGGAGCAGTACCCATAATGGCCGGATCCACACCTGCAGCTGCATAGGATCTAATCTTGGCCATAGGCTTTAACCCAAGCTCGTCCGCTTTCTCTCTTGACATTACTACCACGGCCCCTGCCCCATCATTAATACCCGAGGCATTGCCGGCCGTAACCGTTCCACCTTTCTTAAAGGCGGGAGACAGCTTCGCCAACGCCTCTTTCGTGGTTTGCGGTCTGGGGTGTTCATCCGTATCGAAGACCTTCGGGTCACCCCTTTTCTGAGGTATATCTATGGGCACTATCTCATCCTTAAACCTTCCTGATTCAATAGCCTTGGCCGTCTTAACCTGGCTTCCAAGTGCGAAATCATCTTGCTCCTCCCTTGTAATGCCAAATCTTTCCGCTATATTCTCTGCAGTAATCCCCATATGATAACCGTTGAATATCTCCCACAAACCGTCGTGTATCATCAAGTCCACCAGTTTGTCATCATTCATCCTGAGCCCCCAGCGTGCATTATCTGTGGCATAAGGCGCCCTGCTCATGTTTTCCGTGCCCCCGGCAATGATCAGGTCTGCATCCCCGACCATTATGGCCTGGGCCGCCAGCATTACCGGTTTCAACCCTGATGCACAAACCTTGTTCACGGTGAATGAAGGAACCTCCTGGGGTATCCCGGCGCCTATTGCTGCTTGTCTCGCAGGGTTCTGTCCCAGGCCTGACTGTAAAACATCCCCCATTATGACCTCGTCAATTTGATCACCCTTCAATCCCGTCCTTCCGATCACCTCTTTAATAACCCTAACCCCTAATTCTATAGCAGAAACTTCTTTAAGGCAACCGCCAAAGGTTCCCACCGCTGTTCTAACACCATTCACAATTACAACCTCTTTCATCATTAACCTCCTAAGGAACGTGGCCGAATTAACTTCCCCATTTGTTCACCTCAGAATCAAAACCTATCCCACCAACACCCATATAATATTTGTCCCCATTGACCCTAATAATATCCACGCTCTTCAGGCCGCCTCTACTCATGTCACCGATGGCCTTAGTGATATCCCTTTCTATGTCCAAATTACGGGCCAGATCTACCCCAGTGCCCACTGGGATTATTCCTAAAATAATCCCTGTTCCAATTATGCCATTCACGGTTTTATAGACCGTCCCATCTCCACCACAAGCGACCACGACTTGAAATCCGTCACTCTTCGCCTTCCTTGCAAGTTCCTGTGCATATCCAGGATACCGGCTGACAAAAAAGCTATAATTTATGGCATCCTTCATAAAAGCTATAAAGTAGTTTACACTTTCTAATAAAAAAACGGTCTCGGCACAGATTCAACGGTGGTCAAATTTTAATCCGTGCAGATGTTTGAGCATATTAGGCGACAAGCTCAAATGACTTTTCTACCTTTCTCTTCCTTCTCGAACAATATCCACAATTTCTTGGGACGTAATATTCGCTTTAATTGATGGTACATCTAAAGGTGAAGTCGCGATTTTTTCTGGGATTAAAGCAAAAGTTCGACCGTCTTTCCTCCTAATTAGAACTTTGCCTGTATTTTCAGCTTGCTCAAGAACGACAGCGAGTTTTTGGCGGGCTTCTGAATATGTATAAACTTGCATTTTAGGCCTCCATTGTTTCGAGGTTGAGATTTTGAGCAGCTATCTTTAGCTTTCGATCCAACGTCAATAGCGGTGCTTTATGTCTAATAGCACAATCCAAGAAATAGGCATCGTA
>DAOWME010000056.1 GCA_030643245.1 Deltaproteobacteria bacterium | reverse complement strand
CCTGGCATGCTGCAAGAGAAGATGCGCATGCGGCATCAACAGAAAAATTAAGTCCCTTGAGATCAAACTGATTGCTGACCCTGCCTGAGACAACATTCCCAAGGATACCGGGAAAAGTATCTGCCGTCCATTCAGGAAGAACTCTGCACAGGGATTCAGCAACCTTGACACGGATCTCTTCAGGGATATCTTTTGCTCGATGAAGGTATTCCCGTATTCCCGCCCTTACGCTGTAAGCCAGGGCAAGGTCTCCGCCTCCGCCTGAACCGCCGAAAAATACTGACGTTCTGTCCCTGTCAAAAGGCCTGGAATCATATCCTGCATCAGCAATAGCCTGTTTAACGGCTTCAAGGACAAGAAGCTGTGCGGGCTCTATACTTGAAACCGCTTTTGGAGGTATGCCGAATTCCATTGAATTAAAAACAATATCCCCTAAAAATCCTCCTCTGGAAGAATATATTTTATCCCTGACCTGTGGATCAGGGTCAAAGTTTGTTTCAATATCCCAGCGATCTTTGGGTATGTCTGTTATGCAATTGAGTTCTGCCAGTATATTATGCCACAGGGTATCCAGATTTTTGGCTCCGGGAACAATGGATGAGAGGCCTATAATTGCAATATCCTGCTGTCTGTATTTGCCGGTATCAGACGAACGGATTTTAATTAATTCAGGCTTGGACAGGGAAAATCTCTCTGCAATAACCTGCTGCGCATCTTCACATACTGATTTGTGCAATTCGTCTATGGAATTAACCTGTTCCATAAGACCTGCTACTTCACCTGTCATGAAAACACCGTTATCAAACTGCTGATCTTCGGAAACTTCTACACATTTCTCCATCTCTTCGTATGTTGAGTATGGCCCTGAAAGCCCTCTTGTTGCGATTCTGAGTCGTCCTATGTTATTATTATCAAGTACCTGCCTGATTTCATTCAAATCCTGTCCGGAAGCGAGCATGGCTGCTTTGCTGGCGGCAAAACCGTTTGCTGCAGGCGTGGGAACGCATCTGATCGCATGGCCCCCGCCGTTTTCAAGAACAACTGTCTCATTGCAGTTAACTATTGTATGTTGAAAATGAGAAACTACAGAGCCTGATTCCACGACTTCTCTGGTGAAAAGATAGGCGGTGCCCATTATAAAACCTACCTTAACCCCCAATTTCAGCAAGGGAGGGGCAAATGCCGCCGCCATTGCAGCAGTCTCTTTATTTCCAATGCCGCCGGCCAGCACAACATATGTTTTGTTCAGATCCGCACCCTCTTTCCTGGAAAGACTGGTCAGCTCGGATATCATGGCCTGCCACAGGGGAAAACTGTTTATCGGCCCCACATGGCCTCCGCTGCCCCGACCTTCAAAAATAAAATGCCTGACTCCATCCTTGAAGTATCCCTTGATCATGGAAGGAGAAGGGATGTGAAGAAAGGGGGTTATTCCCAAATCAGACAAAATTTTATAATGGGAAGGCCTTCCACCTGCAACGATAGCAAAAGAAGGAGAAAATTCTTTTATTAATTGAAGCTGTTCATCCCAAAGTTTTTTGGGAGTAAAACCCAGCAAACCCACACCCCAGGGTTTCCTGCCGGATTTTGCCTGACCGGATTTCACCTGGTCAAATTTTATATGGGTTTTTTTGAAAAGATCCCTTAAGACCTCTCCTGATGTAACAGAAAGAGCCGCAAAAGGGAGAGCGCCGCTTTCGGCAACTGATTTAAGAAAATCCGGATTGTCGCTGACATTTGCCATGGGTCCCTGAAGTACAGGAAATTTGATATTTAAATCCCTTGCAAATGAATTTTGCGCTTCAAAAGGATAGGAGCCTTTTAAGCTCTCTTTATCTTCGTTTATTTTTTTTGTAATAGACGAAATTATCCTTGAAACCGTTGAACTTTCAGATGCAAAATCTTTTGCCCAGTATGATTCTTCACCAATAAAGCATCCGGGGCTTTCACGGTATTCATCAATTATCTTCAAACAGGATTTCACCCACTGCCGCTGTTTTTCAGATTCATCTATATCTTGACTCTCAATACCAGCGCAAAGACACTCTATCTTTTTAACAAGTTTGCCATAGGAAGCGCTCAGGCGGATCATAGGACCTTCTGAAGGCCCTATGGCAACTGTCCTCATGGCTCCTTTAAGAGAGATCACATCCTTTGGCTGAAGTCTGTGTATCGATTCTTTTGCAAGTAATAATGAATCAGTAATGACAACGCCGTCAGCGCCTCCCAAATAATAGGCACATGCGCTCTCAGGGCCTATTCCCCCCTGTACCCATACAGAAAGGGAGGTTAGCCTTTTTATTTTTTCAAGCAGAATGGAATTACTTTCAGCCCCACAAAAACCACCAGCCTCATTCCCCCTGATAATGATCCCGTCTACTCCTGTATCCTCAATATATTTTGCATCTTTAGCTGAAAAAATTTCAGCTATAACAGTGTCTGACATCTGTTTTGCAGCATCAACCTCCTTACGGGTAAGACCTGCAGTATTGGAAAGAACTACAAATGCAGGTTTAAAAGCGGATTCGTTTAAAGCGAGCTTTACAATAAGATCAGGTTTTAAATTCTGCAACCGTATACCGGCATGACAAATTTTAGATAAAGCAAGTCTGTTTATTAATGAGCTTGCTAATACAGTATTTGAAACATATCCCAAATCCAGCAAAGATCGAACACCGGAATTGTCCGCTGATAAAATAACATCTATCCCAATCGGATCAGGTCCTGCGCTTACAATCAGTTCAAAGGAAGTTGTATCGTTATCTTTATTATTTACTTTCATTTTTTTTACCATCCCAAACGGCTCCTTAAGCAATTATGATCAGTTCATTTTTTAAAATAAATCAGTTTTATCGCTTATTTCAATGGTGCTGCGGATACATCCTTATAATTAGTTTCCATCCAGAAATGGCCCTTTTTCCCCTGAGCGGCGTTCTCCTCAGGTTTCCGCCTGCGACGTACGATCATGTACGCCTCGGCGCAAACCGTCGTGCGGCCTTGCTCAGAGAAAATATTGCTCATTTCTACATTGGAAACCAACTCGTGCCCTTTTCTCAAGAAGTCCATTTATGGATGGGCACTAGCTGACACCTGTATATAGTTACAGTCACCTCGGTATTATCGTTATTCTTCTGCAGGCGATAGACCCCTGTCATGCATCAACACGCCCACTCCGCAGACTCGACACTGCCTTGATAAAGGTGACGGCCCCGTCCTGGAGTCGCGCCTCATAGTTATCCACGCGTGAAAGGAGGTAACTGTGCGCAACCATGGTAGGTAAGGCAACGGAAAGACCAAGGGCTGTGGTCATCATGGCCTCCCAGATCCCGCCGGCAAGCACGGCCGCATTCACCTTCCCGCCCATCTCCTGAATAACCATAAATGCCTTTATCATACCGATGACAGTGCCTAAGAGGCCGAGCAAAGGCGCTATGTTTCCTATGGTTGCCAATGCCTGGAGGTAACGGGAAAGGTTTGTCACCTCACCATCCATTGCATGGGTGATTACAGTCTCCAGGGTTTCCCGGTCCTGATCCTTGATCTCCATGGCCTGTGCGAGCACGCGCCCCATAGGCGAATCGCTGCCACCTGCAATCTCAAGGGCCTTGTGATCCTCGCCCTTCTTCAATTGTTCGGTGACCTTTACCTCCAGGCCACGCCCACGGTTGCTCATCCGCGCAAAACGGATCACGCGTTCCAGAAAGATGGCCAGGGCCAGCACGGAACAAAAAATGATGGGGAACACAAGGACCCCGCCTTTTGCAAGAAAATCGATCATTGTTACCTCCTTTTCTGAGAAAGTGTGAAAGTGAGCAGGTGAGCAGGTGAGAATCAGGGAAGCCGTGTTTTCAATAAGGGATCAGCTTCAACCGAAATCTGATAAACTTCCAACTCCCAATGATACTGTATTTTCTTATTCATTTTCCCACCTTTTCACTTTCTCACTTTCTCACCTGCTTACCTGCTCACTTTCCATTTCCTCAATATCCGGCATACCGTCAAAGTTCAAATCCCTGGCCCGTTTTATCAACGCCTCAGACTCGTCGTACTCTTCCCACAAGTCCGCCTTGCCGTCATGGTTCGTATCTTCTTCAATCCTTATTATACTACCCTGGTTGTAGTGATACCAAGTATCCACCTGTCCATCACCATTATTGTCCTTTTCCGCGCGCACCGCTTTTTCGGCATCATTATAGAACCAGACGGTGTTTAGTTTGCCTGTGCCCTCACTGTCCTCTTCACTTTTTCGAAGTGTGCCGTCTCCGTTATAATGCTCTCTCAGATCCAGTTGCCCGTCCCCATCTTCGTCAACCTCTTTGATCCTTAAGACCCCCTCTTTGTAGAAATGTCGCGCATCTACCGACTTATCCCCATCCAGGTCAAGTTCTACGACCGTGGACCAATTGGGCCGGTTGAACCACTGGGTGGTCTCAAACCGCCCATCATGATCCTGATCTTTGAGAAGCTTCTCCTTCTTGTTTTTCTTGTAAAAGACCCTCAAGTCGATCTTGCGGTCGCCGTTTTCATCCTTATCCATCCTGACAAGCTGCTCATTGCGATAATATTGCCAGGCATCCATCTTCCCGTTCAGGTCTGTGTCGCTTTCCACCTTCTCCCTTTCCTCTTTTGCATTAAAGAATATCTTCATATCGGGTCTCCCGTCTCCATTTTCATCCTGAGTCTGGAGGCAAAGTCTCCCCTTTTTGTAAATGGATATGGTGTCCATTAACCCGTCACCTTTGGAATCGTATTCTACTTTTGCAGGATCACCTTTTACAAAAGTCCTGATCCTGTCTATACGTCCCGTGTATCTTGTGTCCTCCTCAATCTTTGCGGGTAGGCCTTCGGAGTCAAAATGGCAGAAAAAATCCTTTTGCCCATCAAAGTTGGTGTCTTTTTCCTGATACACGGGTTTGCCGTTCTCATAGCGTAAAAGGATGTCAAAGGCCTTATCCCGGTTAGTGTCTTTTTGCCGTTCAAGAGGCTGTGAGTCTTTAAAGGAGGTGATAATCTCAAACCAGCCATCGAGGTCCGTGTCCTTTCTTTCCTCTGAGATCTCACCCCCATGATAGAAGCGAACGGTCTCCATCTTGCCGTCCCTGTCGAGATCATGCCGGCTTTCCTTGGCGAGCCCTTCGGAGTCGTAAAGGACGATCCTTTCCACGCTGCCGTCTCCGTCATCGTCGACCCTTCTCTTGAGAGGTCTTTCATCTCGGTATGTCTGCCAGATGTTTGTTTTTCCGTCTCCATCCGTGTCTCTGGTGGAAGAGGCGATCTTTCCCTCTTTTAAATGGTAGACCGTATCAAAGAGGCCGTCCCCTGTTGTATCTTTATCGATTTTCAGGGGAAGCTCCCGGTCATCAAATAAGATGACCTGGTTCACCCTGCCTGAGCCACCGGAGTCACGTTCCTGCCTGATTCTCTTGTCATCCCTGATGAAGTCCCAGCAATCGACCTTCCGATCATGGTCCGTGTCTCTTTCGATCCTGACGAGCTTTTCTTCCTCGTAGAACTGAAACCTGTCCATGGCTTTGTCTCCGTTGCCGTCGATTTCCAGCTTAATGATCCGCCCTTTCTTATCGAAATATGCGATCTGGTCTATCTTTCCGTCTTCGTCCGTGTCCCGCTTTACGGTTTCCTGTGCCACTAGTGTAGACCCCGTGGAAGACAGCGCCATGAAAAGCCCTGTAATAACAGAAAAGATGACGCGTCTCCATCTGGTAAGGTCGGTCTTATTTTCTTTCACAAACGCACCTGCCATGGACCGGCTATCCGGTCTATACTCATTCCCCCCTTCCGTCGAGGGGATGTTTAAAAGAAACTCATCTTTACCTGCATACCTAGCACTTGATCGGGCATAGGATAGCCGTACAGCTCCTCGTAGTTTTCACCCAAGATGTTGTTGGCATAGAATAAAATCTTGATGTCATCTAAGAAGGTATGCTCTATACCCACATCCGATACAAAGTATTCATCCATGGTGTAGCTGCCCTCGCTTTCTCTTCTTCCTACGTATCGGCAATCAAATGTCAGCAGGGTATCTTTGAATAATGTATATCTCAAACTAAGGTTAGCCTTATGTTTTGGTGGAAGGTTCAGCCAGAAGACCACCGGCAGATCGGTCTTATCCTTATCCATTTCCCTGAATGAATAGTTCCCGAACAGGTTTAGTTTGTCAAACAGGGTCGTGTTAAACTCCCATTCAATACCGTAGAATTTCATGGAATCCAGGTTGTATGCATAGTGGCTCGAGTAATATAGCCCCGCACTGTCAACGACTTCATAGTCGGTTATATCGATATAGTAAACGGAAAGACGGGTATCTGTTCGATTCGTCAATTTATGATAGAAACCCAAATCATAGTGCCAACTTGTTTCTGTCTCAAACCTCTTTGTAAACTGCCCATCGACTCCCCGAGCCCAGAATGGGCGGTCTCAGCAACCAGGGACATGGTAGTCCCTGTTCACAGACACATATACCTCTGTCTCAGGGCTGAATCGGTAACTTAGGGTGCTCTTGGGCATCCAGAGGTCGGTCTTGATCGTATGCCTGTACATCGTGATTGTGCCCGGATCCGCATACGGGTAGCTGTACTCCCTTATGCGAACAAAACGGAGGCCTAAATTCAATGATAACTTGGGAGTAATCGCCCAGATATCGTCGAAATATCCTGCGTGTATCCTGAACCAGTCATCCTGAGACTCTACCTCCATTCTTCTCTGATCATATCCAACTGTGAGTATGTTATGCTCCCACAAGTTCAGTCTATATTGAATGATTCCTCCGTAATGTTTCTCCTTTGTGCTATCTCCGCCACTATAGATCTGTACGAGTATCTCGTTCCCTTGCTCGTCTTCGCCAAGCTCATACGAATAGCTGTCCTCATCTCCCGTAGTCTGGAAGAGCTGAACCTTCAATGTTCCGTCCCCTATGGGCTGTTCAAATATAAAATCGAGGTGATCCGCTTCCTTTTCCTTGTAAGAGTCACCACCCGGATAGGATATAGTCCGAAACTTCCTCAACATGTCCGCGTCTTCATGTATCGTAGGATAATCGGGGTCGTAATCAGACCTGCCCGGATCGTTCACCACCGGATATCCCAGTTCAAGATCCGAGGCCTTGTATGACAGTGTTACATTCCCCTGAAACGGAAAAAGATAAGTCAACCTCGCAGAATAGTCCTTTCCCCTCCAGTCGTTGTTTCTCAGATAGCCGTCCGACTCCTTGTACCCGAAATTACCGAAGTATCCCAGCCCCCCGATACCACCGTCCACGCTGATCCTTTCCAGATAGGTCTCAAACCTGGAGTAACCTGACAGAAGTGTGACCTTTGGAACCAAAGTGTCTTTCTTCTTTCCCTTTTTCATAATGATGTTGATAATGCCCCCCTGTGAGTTTCCGTAGAGAGCCGAGGAACCTCCTCTAATGATCTCTATCTTCTCGATATCGCCGGTTGTGAGGCTCGACCAGTCTACAAAGGTATCCGAGCCTGCGGTAGGGGCGGTTATGGGCCTGCCGTCGAGGGCCACGGTAAATCGGCTGTCGTCGAAACCCCTCATCATGATTACCTGCTGCGGATCTGCCCCGGTGGAAGTCCGCATAACATCGATTCCGGTCAGATGCATGAGGATATCTTCAACCCTTTCAACGGAACCGCTCTTCCCAAATTTATCGATATCTATAATAGTCTTTGTGGGGGTAATCGTGACAGCCCCTCCATGAAAGGCATGGACAAAGACATCATCGAGTTTCACGCGTTCTCGTTCTTTCGGCGGACAATCCGGGCATTCCTCATCTTCCGTCTCCGCGAAAGCCGCCTGGCACCAAAACATACAGATAATAGATAATCCGATCACAAGTAACTTCAAGAACTTCATGCTCATTATTTACACCTTTCTTCTTATTTTTGAACAGTATCGTCGCTAACCCAACCCCCATCAACTCATTCACTCTCTTCATCAACTCATTCTCACTGTCCCTCCTTTCAAAGGAAATATGGTTTGCTCAAGTGGTAATTGACCCATATATGTGGGGTAAGTTTCTTAGGAACCTCTTGGCAAAGCTTCCAGCCACTCCTTTTCGTCAAAGCCGATTTCCTCTCTTCTCGCCTCCTCCCAGCCAGGCGTTGGCGGTGGAAGAAAACTGTAGTCGATTATCTTTGCTATATCCATGTCATTATTGAGGAAGCTGAAAAGCTTAATCATCCCGATCTGAAAACGGATCAGGTCTAAGGGTTCTCTTCCGTCCGGGCTTACCTCCCGCAGCGCACACTTCATGGCCACTGCTTCAGGCACGCTCGTATAATAGGGGAGGCTTTTTCTCGCCTCCACCTCCTCTTCCCGGATAAATTTGAAGGCCCGCACCAATGCCCTGCAGAAACTATGGACTGCTTCGGGTTTCCTCTCTATTGTCCCGTCTCCGACGACAATACCGTCGACTACATACCCGGGGATCATATCATTCATAGAGGAGAAAAGCCTGCTTACACCATGCATCTCCAGCATGGTAGCTACCGGGTCTCACGTGTATATGGCGCTTACCCTGTCGGATTTGAAAGCCGCCTCCGTCTTCATGGGCTCTCCCAGTTCAATTCCCATAGCGACTTCTATATCGTTGTAGGTCATCCCATGCCGTGCCAAAAGGGTACCCACCAGGGTGCGGGTTGAGACATCCCGCCCCATGGCGATCTTTTTCCCTTTGAGGTCTTCAACCTTTCGAATATCACTATTATTCCAGACGTGCAGACCACATCGGGTTCCCGGGTGAGATCTGCCCGCCCAGGCAACCACCTTGATGGGGACTTTCCTCTCCAGGGCAAAAACTATCTGGGGAAAACCGAGAAATCCCCCGTCGAGGTCACCATGCAATATGGCCCCTATGGTGCTCTTTGCGTCCCTTACTACACGGAGGTTCACCCGGACGCCCTCTTGATGAAAAAAACCATGGTCAACGGCCACATAAAGGGGCAGGCAGTCGATATATCTGCCGTATCCGATGTTGAAGGTATGTGAACCTTCCTGATCTGTCTGTCGGCCACACCCAGTAACGAGGAAAACCATTAAGACTAGGAAAAAGACGAAGAACACACGCCTTATGTGCCTCGTAACCTCATGTGTCAATGCCGTCTCTGTCATAATGCCAACCAGATTCAACCTTCAAAATCCGTAATTGTTACCGAAATCCTTAGCCGGTTATCCCCCGGCTAGATCTTTCCCTCCAGGGTGGTCTCCTTATGCCATACTAGGATCCTGTTCTGGGCAACCCGGGCCAGCCTGTCCCAGAGGTATCCTAGGGCTCCGAGAACCAAAAGGCCTACGAACATCTTCGGAGTATCGAATACATGTTCCGCTTCAACGAGGAGGTAGCCGAGACCCGATTCTGCGGCGAGCATCTCCACGCCTACGATGGCGAGCATGGCAAGGGCCGTTGATATCCTGAGACCCGTTAGGATCGTTGGAAGGCTGGCGGGCAGAACGACCCTGCGGAAAACCTGCCCCGGATTTGCGCCGAGGGTCTGGGCAGCCTGGATCAATTTGATGTCGACCCCTTTTACCCCTGCTATGGTATTGAGCAGCACGGGGAAAAGACTGGCCTTAAAGATGATGATGACCTTTGAACCATCGCCCATCCCGAACCAGAGGATCATCAGGGGGAGCAAGGCCAGGGGCGAGATGGGGCGGATCATCTCTATCAAGGGGTCGAGATACTCTTCCAACCTCTTGGACCAGCCCATGAGGATGCCGAGACTTACCCCCACCAAGGCTCCCATACCATAGCCCATTCCCACCCGATACAGGCTGACGCCTATATGGATAAAGAGTTCCCCTGAACGGGCCAAACTCCATGCCTCCGCAAGAATCGCCGTGGGAGCGGGGAGAAAGAGAGGGTCTACCAGTTCCAACCTGCCCACCAGCTCCCAGATCCCGAATAATGCTATCGGAGAGATGACGTTTCCTCTTTTCATTCTTGTTCTTTGTCCTGAATTGACTTAGGGGCGAAGCCGAAATAACTTCCTCAAGTTGGCGCTCAGATTTAGGTCAGATTTGTTCGATCTGAAAATACAAAATCACAGGAATAGTCTTACCTATTTCGAGGATTTTGTATTTGAAGATCGGTCAAAGATGGCCTGAAGATGAGATGTACAAATGGGGAAGTTATTTCGGCCTCGCCCCTTATTTTGTTTATAACCTTCTTCCATCCTTTATGGGCGAACACAAAGGTTCGCCCCTACTTTTCTTCCTCCAGGATCAGTCCCTTTACTCCGGCCGCCAGCGCAACGAAGTCCGCTGAACTGATGATCTCTCGCTTTCTTGGCCTGGGGAAGGGGATTGGAAATATTTTTTTGACTCTTCCCGGGTGGGTGCCCATCACTACCAGCCTGTCCGAGAGGAAGACAGCCTCCTCAATGCTGTGGGTGACGAAGATCACAGTGCAACGATTCTCCTGCCAGATACGCAGAAGCTCTACCTGCATGTTCTCTCTGGTCAGGGCATCGAGGGAGCCAAATGGTTCATCCATAAGGATCACCTTGGGCTCATTGGCCAATGCTCTGGCTATGGCAACCCTCTGTTTCATTCCTCCGCTTAGCTCGTGGGGGTACCGCCCCTCAACCCCCTCTAACCCGACAAGCTTGATGTACTTCGAGACAACCTCCGCCCGTTTATTCTTGGGGGCTCCCCGAACCTCGGGCCCGAACTCAATGTTCTTCCAGACAGTCCTCCATGGGAAGAGGAGATATTCCTGAAATACGATGGCGTGGCCCGGGTCCGGCCCGTTGACCGGTTGCCCGTCCAACAGGAGATCTCCGCTGGTGACAAGTTCCAGACCTGCTAAAAGCAGCAGAAAGGTGCTCTTGCCACAGCCGCTGGGCCCAATAATGCTGACAAATTCCTTCTCCACCACCACCAGATTGAAATCATCCAGTGCAGTCGTGTTCTCACCTTGACCGTCACCAAAGACTTTACTAACATTGCGCGCATCTATGAGAGGCATCTCTATTTCCAAGGGTGATCTGCTCCAGGAAACCCTCAACGCGAACCCTGAGCTGGCCGATATCCGACTGGGAGAAATCCGTCACCACATGGAGGAATGGGAGGCCATATTTACCCTTGACGAGCTCGCCCACCCTGTATGACTCGATGTTGAAAGTGTGGCAAAATTGCCAGGTCAAATCTATAACCCCCTGGACGTTATACTCGGAGATTAAACGATCTATATCCTCAAACCTCCTGGTATTCGGGGTCATACAGGAGCAGGTAACCCTCAGATATCTTTCGGCTATCGCCTCGATAGGGTCCTTCTCCTCATCCACCATATCCTCAATTCGGGTAATACCGCCACACCCTTCCTGACAGACCACAACACCTCCGCACTCCTCAACCAGTCTCAAGACCTTGTCGCACCCCAAGCTATTCCCCAGACCGGTCCAGAGTATCCTCGGCGCTTCGGGCGAACATGCGAATTCCTTCTCCCTGATCCTCCGCCTCAGTTCCTCTAGGACCACAGTGAGTCTTTGCGCAAAATCACTCCGGTCAACAGAGAAATAGAACATGGTTGACAGCTCTATGAGGTCCAGCCCCGTTATGGGTGGGGGATGCACCTTGCGGCAGCGATGGATCTCAGTCAAGAGGGCGCGCTCCCTGTTCATTTGCCCGATCACCTGCCGGAGGCTTTCATCGGTGATCCTGTCGCCAACATGTTCTTCGATGAACACCTTGACCTTCCTCAGCTCAGCGGTCCAGTGCACGAGCGCTTCCCTCTCATCAGGCATTTGAGGCAGCTCCATGACATGCATAGGTTTCGCCCTTGCCAGCAGTTCATACATCTTCTTCCTGCCGTCACAAGTAGTCTCCCCGACAATGCAATCCGCTAGAGGAAATAGCAGGCAAGTGTCGGAAACGGCCGGGCCATAGGTGGCCTTAACAACAGGGCATTGGTCCGCAGGGAGTATCTTCTCCGCGGCAGCAATTGGCTCATCAGTCGTTCCACACAGACCAACGGATATTGCTCCCGCTGCCAGGGCCATCTCCTGTGGAAAGTAAGAGCACAAACACCCCACCACTTTCGTCCCCTCTTCTTTAGCCATTTCTATTTGGAGGGCCAGATCGGCCCTCACTTCTCCGATGATTTTATCCTGCTTAAGCTTCATTATTTTCCCCCTGTTAATCTCCAGATCTATTTGGTATTCTTCATTACACTGCAAAAGTAGTTTACACTTGATTTCTACCACTATGGGTTTCGGGTTTCAGCTCTTTAGTTTTTCGCCCCTGACACCTGAACACTATTACCTGAAACCAATTTCACCACCCCGGAATTTGTTTTCTGGCACCAGCATCCTTGAAAAGTGTAAACTGATACTTAAAATATGCCCTTTACCCATTCATTTCTTTTGCCAGTACCGCAGCTCCCAGGGCTCCTGTAATTTGCGGGTCCTCCCCGATCGGGGCAAAGATTACTCCCAAAAAGCTCTCCAATGCATCTCTAAGACCCTTGTTCTTTGCCACACCCCCCACAAAACCCACGCTTTCCTTTATGCCCAGCCGCTTGGCCAGATTACCCACTCGCTTTGCGATCCCGAGGTGGAGGCCGGCAGCGATATTTTCCTTTTCTTCTCTTGACGCCAAGAGGGAAATGACCTCAGACTCCGCAAAAACTGTACACGTGCTGTTTATGAGAGCGGGTTTTATGGACCGAAGCGAGATCCGGCCGAGTTCTTCGAGACCCACCTCCAGCTCGCGCCATCACCTCGAGAAACCGCCCCGTACCTGCCGCACACCTGTCATTCATGGTAAAATCAGCCATGCTCCCGTCCCTGTTCAGCCTGATCACTTTGCTGTCCTGGCCGCCGATATCGATTACCGTCATGATATCGGGGTTGAGGTAACGGACACCTTTTGCGTGACAGGTTAGTTCTGTAACGGCTCTATCGACAAACGACAGGGAGACCCTGCCGTAACCTGTACCTACTATCTGTCTTACCTCTCCCTTTCCATATCCTGCCTTCCCGAGCGCTTTATCAAAGACCGTTTCACCGGCTTTCTCGGGGTTGGCGCCAGTGTCGATAATAGAGTGCGAAAGGATACCCCCTTTGTCGATCAGTGCGGCCTTTGCAGTCAAAGATCCGACATCTATTCCCGCAAAGACAGGCTCTCTGATTATCTTCATTTTATCCCTTTTGAAAAAATGATTTTTTATAGGCATCCTTCATAAAAGCTATAAAGTAGTTTACACTTTCGAATAAAAAAACGGTCTCGACACAGATTCAACGGTGGTTAAATTTTAATCTGTGCAGCTGTTTGAGCATTTTAGTGAGCGTTAAGAAAGAACAGGAGGATAGCCTCGTTTTTTGAATGATTGTAGTTCCAAAACCTATAGGTTAAATTGAGTAGCATTAGACTGTTCTTTCTTT
>DAOWME010000029.1 GCA_030643245.1 Deltaproteobacteria bacterium | reverse complement strand
TCTTGTGAGTCAAGGACAAAGCAACCACAACATATATGGCATCAGACCGGATTGCGGTTAAGAGGTTTTTCAGGAATATGGGTTGAAAATGTGACCGGGCCTTCAAGGGCTGGAATTTGATGAAAATTGGCATTATTTAGCCCTAATCCGGACACACCACGCCATTAGGTCCTTTGGCTGGTTTTGAAAAATCATGAGGCATATGCTTCAATTGGATACTCGGGATCGTGAAAGAGATAATCGTCACAAGACGGGACCTGAGAATCTGAGTAATCTATATGGAGATCTGGTGGAGTTGCAGTGGCTTTGGGTGGCGGCCTGGCATTCTGATCCCAAAGTTCCAGGTGTTTGATCAGGTTATTAAATAGCCAAAAAGAGGTCTTAAGGACTTTTCAAACACAGGCTATGGAATGACCTGAAACGGTAAAAAACGGTTTAGAGTGAAGAGGCGGGGTAAATTAGGGACGTGGTCGAAAATGAGCCGGCAAAACCACTTCTGCATATGGGGGGAAAGATGAAACTGTGTTATTTATACAACAGATAGGTGAGTAATACTAGAAGCATATCCGGAAAGAGCTAGGCGGGTACTTCTCCCAACAATCCGAAAGAGGGAACCTGACAAGTCTCAGCAACTTCATCAGCTGCCTTTACCAATCTCCAGTTCTTCCGGTTAGAGACAACCTTCTTGATCAACTTGTGGTTCAGGGTATGGCCTGATTTGTGGGCGATAAGATGACCAATTACTGGAACACCCAGCAGGCTCAAATCGCCTATAGAATCCAATATCTTGTGGCGAACAAATTCATCGGGAAACCTCAATCCGTCTTCATTAAGCACGCGAAAATCCCCTAAAACGATTGAATTGTCCAGAGAGCCGCCTTTTGCAAAACCGTTAGCCCTAAGGACCTCAATCTCTTTTAAGAAGCCGAATGTTCGCGCGCGACAAATCTCTCTCTCGAAGACGCCATTCGAGAATTCCATGGCACAGGATTGCCTGGATATAAGATGATGATCAAACTCCACCGTGTATGTGATTTTAAGCCCCTTTAGTGGTGCTAGAATCACTTTTTTGTCTCCATCGGAAACCTTTATGGGCTTTTTTATGACAAGAAATCTCTTAAACCTATCCTGAACCTTTATACCAGCAGTTCTCAGAAGATAGACAAATGGAGAAGCGCTACCATCCATAATAGGAACTTCAGAGGAATCGATTTCGATTATGGCGTTGTCTATTCCAAGCCCCAAAAATGCTGCCAGCAAATGTTCAACCGTGGATATCTTTGCTCCGTTGTGCCCAAGTGTTGTGGCAAATTTTGTATCCACAACGTTCTCAACATCGGCCTTAATCTCCAC
This sequence comes from Deltaproteobacteria bacterium, assembly GCA_030643245.1. Lineage (GTDB taxonomy): Bacteria > Desulfobacterota > UBA8473 > UBA8473 > UBA8473 > JAUXHQ01. Next base: position 17,228 of record DAOWME010000029.1, on the reverse strand, counting down.
ATGGTCGGGAAGATCAGTCCTCACAAAGACAATACCATTATCTACGTCCGCAGGCCTAATAGTAACGTTCACCTTGCTTCCTAGATGGAGTCCGATGCCCGTAAAACTTATTGGCCTTGCAAGTGTTCTCTGATACATAACCTTCTTGTTTTTCCTCCCCGGTCTCATTTTTGAGTTTCTATTTAGCCATCTATTTTGTAAATAGTTATAGATAGCATAGATAGCAAAAACTATACCAACGGAGGAAACGTCTACTGTTTTATCTGATGAGATCCGGAGTAATTAAAGTAAATCATGAAAAACAACGCATATTAGCGGTTTACGTATACCATAGAAAGTTAGCCCTCTGTGATGACCTCTCTATCAAATACTAGCGTGTGCATTTGTTGACACGGTTTGATACAAATGCGTTGTATTTCTGCAACACTACTTTCCAAGATATCTCTCCTTTTCACTGTAAATACAACCGCAGTATTGCTGACGGTACAACCCCAAATCCTTTGATATCCTTATGCCGTCTTTCCATCCCTTGCGAAAATCCCTGTAATAGAATGGAACACCATACTCTTTGGCTAAGCCATCTCCAATTTCCCTTATCCTCTCGTGGTTCTGTAGCTTGCTGTGTAACAGGGTGGTGGTAAAAAAGTCAAATTTTCCTTTTTTCGCCACCTGAACTGCTGCCCTCAGACGGGTATAATAACAGTATCGACAACGCTCGCTTTCCCTGAAAACTACATTTTGCAGGAATTCTTCCAGCCTGTATTCATCCCGGTAGATCATCCTCAACTGAGTCTTGTCCGCATATTCTTTAACAGATTCAAGCCTTTTCCTGTATTCTTGATAAGGATGTATGTTCGGGTTATAGAAAAAACCGAAGACCTCAGCACCACCTTTCCTCAATTCTTGGACCGGGTAGATTGCACAACACGAGCAACAGATATGGAGCAATGTTCTCATGGGAAGATCATTCCGTAGGACAGAGTTCACACCCGTCCCTACCGTAGTAATTCTCTTGCGATAACCACCCTTTGGATCTGATTCGTGCCTTCAACGATCTGCCCTACCTTGGCCTCCCGCATGTATCTCTCTACAGTATAGTCCTTCATATAACCATATCCGCCAAGAATCTGTACTGCATCCGTTGTAACCCTCATGGCCATATCCGTGGCAAACTTCTTGGCCATGGCCGCCTCTTTGGTGACCTTAAGGCCCTGATCCTTCATATAAGCAGCCTTGTAAACGAGAAGTCTCGCAGCTTCAATCTCCGTGGCCATGTCTGCAAGCATGAACTGTATTCCCTGAAACTCGGATATCGCTTTACCAAATTGGACTCGCTCTTTTGAATAGTTCAAAGCTTTGGTCAAAGCAGCGTGGGCAAGTCCGACAGATATTGCACCTATGTTTATCCTGCCCCCGTCCAGGGCCTCCATTATCATCCTAAAGCCTTTACCTTCATCACCCAGAAGATGATCTTTCGAGACAATACAATCATCAAAAATCAACTCCCTTGTGGGATATGAACACATCCCCATCTTCTTCTCTGTCTTACCAAAGGAAAAACCGGGGGTTCCCTTTTCAACCACAAGAATACTCGCCCCTGCCGCTCCCTTTGTCTTGTCGGTCTTTGCCACAACAGTATAAACGTCAGCCTCTCCACCGGCACTTATGAAGATCTTGCTCCCGTTGATAACATAATCATCCCCCTTCTTCATCGCTGAGGTCTGGACAGCCGCCGCATCAGAACCCGCGTTGGGCTCCGTAAGCGCAAACCCCCCGAACAGCTCTCCCTTGGCCAGTGGGACTACCCACTTCCTCCTCTGATCTTCATTTCCGTTCTTGTATATGAGAAAGCAAACAAGGTTACTGATCGATAGATAACTCATAGCCCTGTAAACCTTTCCCAGCTCTTCATATATTATGGCCGATGTCAGGGATCCCATATTTGTACCACCATACTCTTCGGGACATGTCAGGCCGAAAAGCCCCAGCTCCGCTATCTTCTTGAATGCTTCCTTAGGGAATATCTCCTTCTCTTCCCACTCATCAACATAAGGGGCCAAATCTTTCTCTGCAAAGTTCTGGACCATTGTTTTTATGGCTTCCTGGTCATCTGTCAACTTAAAGATCATTTTACACCTCCATCATTATTTGAGTGTACCCTTTTTTCGTTTGATGTTCAGCATCCACGATCATGTTTGTTGACGGTTGCTTGCTTCTTTTTGTCTGTTGTGCGTAAGGACCTGTCGTAACTCCAGGTAATCCAATGAAAATCCGACTCAATTGTCACCAATACTTGGTGCAGAAGTGTAGTTCACAACAGGCAACAAGAAGTAAGCGGCCGGCAACTGGAATGCTGGAACGAAAAAAGGTTACACTCTCATTATTTTAAACTAGCGCCACTCACAATTGCATCTTAGGGACAAGGCCACACAAGTTTCCACTTCAGAAATGAGCAATTTTTCGCAAGGTCAAGGGATTATGAGGAGCAGACTGATGTAGCAATTGAAAAAAAGTGCCATTTCTGGATGGAAACCAGGCTAAATCACTTTCTCTCTTCTTAAATCTTCAATATCTTCCTTGGTGTACCCAAAGGAAAGCAGCACCTCTTCAGTATGTTCTCCCATCTTCGGAGGAGGGCTTTTGACTCGGGCCGGGGTTTCTGAGAATTTAACGGGGAAGGGTACCTGTCTTATCTTCCCTAACTGAGGGTCATCTATCTCCTTTACCAGCCCCCTGTGTAAAATATGTGGGTCGGAAAAGACCTCTTCCATAGTATTGACAGGACCGCAGGGGACACGGGCTTTGTTCATCTCTTCAATCCATTCGCTCCTGTTCTTCCTTAAGAATGCTGCCCTCAGTTCTTTAGATATCTCCTTGCCGTTTTCGATCCTCTTCTTGTGAGTACTGTACCGAGGATTATCGAGTAATTCCTTTAATCCAAGCACCTTACAGAGGCTTTCCCAGAAATGCTCCTCAAGTGCCCCCACAGTAACCTTTGTACCATCCTTTGTCTCGAATATGTCATTCGCAGGTGCAAGGTGACCCATTTCAGTAACCCCCGGCACCTTCCCCGTGGTGAGATACCCCCCGGCACGAACGCTCATCCAGGAAACGATCCCATCTGTCATCGAGACATCTATGTATTGTCCTTTTCCGATCTTGTCCCTTGCCATCAGGGCAGCAAGGATCGAGACCGCAGCAAACATGCTCGAACTTAGATCAACTATCGGTAAGCCTGGTCTTGAGGGCGCCACTCCTACCTGCCCCGGGAGACTTAACACCCCCCCCACTCCCAGGTAGTTTATGTCATGGCCCGGTATGTCCCGGTATGGACCGTCCTGTCCAAAACCGGACACTGAACAATAGACAATCATGGAGTTTATCTTTCTGACCGCCTCATAGTCAACACCCAACCTCTTTGTCACGCCCGGGCTGAAACCTTCCAATACAACATCCGACTTTTCAACCATCCCATAAAAGATTTCCTTTCCTTTCTCAGCTTTCAGACTCAAAGTGACGCTTTTCTTATTTCGATTGACACTCATGAATATCTCCGGGATCATCTCCCGCACATAATCCCCCACACCGGGCTGCTCGAACTTGATCACCTCTGCTCCCAGGTCTGAAAGCAGCATAGAGCAATATGGACCCGGCAAGAGTCTTGACAGGTCCAGTATCCTGATCCCTTCCAAAGGCAATGTCATTGGCTGTTTCCTCCTTTAATGGTCGGTACTTCTAATTTCTAGGCACCTTTTATGGGCATCCTTCATACATCGGTTTACACTTTTTAAATTATGGCTGCTTCAACGGTGGTTAAATTTTAACCCGTGCAGAACTCGCATCTAAGTGAGCATAAAGAAAGAACAGTCTAAAGCTACTAAATTTAACCTATAGGTTTTGGAACTACAATCATTCAAAAAACAAGGCTTTCCCCCCTGTTCTTTCTTAACGCTCACTAAAATGCTCAAACAGCTGCACAGATTAAAATTTAACCACCGTTGAATCTGTGCCGAGACCGTTTTTTTATTCGAAAGTGTAAACTACTTTATAGCTTTTATGAAGGCTGCCGAATATTTTATACCATGTTTCGGAAAGGGATTCAAAGTTTTTCGACCTGTTAGATTGGCTTTCCATAACTTCTAAGGAGGAATCTTGGAATACGATAACGCGGGAGATCTTAAGGGCCTGCTTCAAGTAATGAAAAGATTGAGGGGACCAGAAGGATGTCCCTGGGATAGAGAGCAGACCAAGGAAACACTAAAATGGTATCTAGTCGAAGAGTGCTACGAAGTATTGGACGCTATTGAGTCAGGCTCTGCAGGACAACTTAAGGAGGAATTGGGGGATACGCTTTTTCAACTCGTCTTTCTGGCAGAGATATCAGAAGAAAAAAAAGATTTTGATATATTCGATGTTATCAACTTTGCAAAAGAAAAGATGATCAGGCGTCACCCTCATGTATTCGGTAGTAAGAGTGCAAAAGATAGCAAGGACGTCAAAAAAATATGGTGGCAAATAAAGGAAGAGGAAAAAGAACGAGAGGGAAGTTCTGTTTTAGAGACTATCCCCAACAGCCTACCAGGTCTCTTGAGAGCCTTCAGAATTACGAAAAGGGCTGCTCACGCGGGGTTTGACCGGGGCAGCCTAAAGGGCACACTTGCGGCACTTGAAAAAGGTATAGTAAAATTAAGAGCGACTGTAAAGGGAAAAGACCCGGACAGGATGGAAGAGGAACTAGGGGATATCCTGTTCTCATTAGTAAATTTGGGTAGGTTCTTGGAAATCAACCCTGAAGAGGCGTTGAGAAAGGCCATTATGAAGTTCATATACCAATTCAAGGAAACCGAAAAATCCTTAAAGCAGCAAAACACTACGTAACCTTTCATGGGGTTCGGTTATCACCGGACAGGCATTCTCGTCATTGCCATGAGGGTAAAATCCCTCCATGGCTTCCTGTCCAGCTAAGGGGCGAGGCCGAAGTTAAAACCAAGTCCGGGATTTCCTGCCCGTTCAAGTTAGCGCCCTTCGGGCGAGCTGCTGGCTGTTAAGCCGTTAAGTCTGTTTGACTTTTATCAGCTTAATAGCTTATCAGCTGTGAGTGGTTAGCACACATAGTCAGGAACTAATTGATATTATTGACTAAAAAATGGGATTTCCTATACAAATCAAGTTACGCTGGATAACGTCAAAGTGTGAGTATAGGTTTTGCCCTGTTATCTTTCAAATACATACCTAAAGGGTCCAGCTCTTCCCGCAATACCCTGATATACGCCTCTGTAGGTGGATCAGCCACTTTCAGGTTCTCAGACACCTTTATATCCCATTGGAACCCCTCTTTAACCTCTTCTACGCTCCCTCCCGGATAATACGTGTCAAGATACATCTCCCGCGTATCCTTATCAAACCTAAAAATGCCGAGGGTAGTTATGACCGCACTGGGACCGGTGTCGGGTTTTAAACCCGACTCTTCCCTTGAATTGGAACCGTCAAGGTATCCGGGGGTTGTAATGAAATCTACCTTTTCAGGAAACCTCTGCTTCTCATGCTCAAGCATCGTTATAACCCTTTTTGCCAGACTTCCAAAATCACATGCACCGCCACTCCCACCAAGGCGAAATAGCGGTTTTGAATAATCTCCAAAACACGTTGTGTTGATATTTCCGTACTTGTCCACATTAGCGGCAGGGAGAAGGGCAATATCAGGATGCCCTGCATGAAGTATCATCCCAAGGGTGTCCAGAGAATCATTCAGCAATACCGCATTGGATGCTACGCACGGATCACCAGTAAAAAGAGGAATCCTGTCCGGAATAGATCCTATGACAGCCCCACCCTCATAGAAGATGGCCACGTCCGGGGCATGGGTCTTCTTGGCAAGCATGGCCGTAATGATAGGCCACTGCGTACCCACAGCCAATATTTGGCCGTTGCTTATCTCTCTGGAACCGGCCACTATCATCATCTCAATATGCGTATAATCGGCCGAATATTTCATGAGACATAGTCCTCCTGGAATCTGCCACAGTATCCGTAATCAACCGGACTACCACTCCATGGCCCCGGTTTTAAATCTTCAAGGGTCTTCTTGCCAATCTTTTTCATATACTCACTCCTATCCTTGACACCATGAACCCATTCTTTGAGATAGTCCTCAAAACCATCAAGGGTCTCTGTAGCTTTGTCATAGAAAGAGAAGTATCTCCAATCCATATCATAGTAGCCCGACACATATGACGGATGTGCTCCGAACGGTTCTTCTACGACAGCATTTACTTTAAACCCAGGGATTATTGTCCGGCTCGGATCTTTTATTATCACCTCAGTATCCACGATCTCTTCCGCACATATGATTACCTTTGAGCAAGAGTTAATTCCATATTTACTATCCCCCATCAGCCCCCAGGCTTGAGCATTCCCTTCCTTATCTACCCTCTGGACCTGAATTATGCCCACATCGTGCTTTAGAGGCGCTATGAGGCACACTTTTTCTCCATTGAATGGAGACTCCACTATCTTCAGTTTGTTTTCGCCGAGAAAAGATGAGTGTTTGGTGAAATCAGAACCCAATAACGTCTTTGTAGCTACGAACGGCAAGTCCAAGGCACCAGCAAAGTAAGCTAGGGTGAGGCTTAAGAAGGAATAGTCTTCCATCTGGATCTTGTGAGGTATCTCCTTTTCCACGCACCTCCTCAGAGCATGGGCCGGTTTGGGCAGGGGATTCCAGATATAGGTACTGATTACCTTATCTATGCAGCCAGCCCCTATCATCTGATCAAGAGCTATCATACCGGCGGATTTCGTTACAGTTAGCCTCCTTTTTTCTTGTCTTATAATCTCATGTACGGCAGCGTATGGTTCATGTTGAAGAAAGCCTCCGAGGTAAACCACATCACCATCATTAACGAACGCCCTGATCGCTTCGCGCATCGTCATTATCTTGCTTTTCATGTCGTCTAACCGTTCCTTCCAAATCTTCGAAATGAGTACAATGATGAAAACCGGACTCTACTTATACATCCAGTACAACCAGCGCATCAACAGCAACTGGTTGGTCACCATTAATTATCAATGGGTTCACATCGATCTCTTTGATCTGATCAAACTTCATGCCGATCTCACCGATTGACACTAATGCATGGCAGAGAACGTCAACATCAACCGGGGGCTGCCCACGAAACGCATCCAAGATCTTATGGCTCTTGATCTCTCTTATCATCTCCTGGGCATCCTTCTCTTCTAAAGGGGCTATACGAAAGGAAACATCATTGAGGATTTCCGTAAAAATTCCGCCCAGTCCAAACATCACGCAGGGCCCAAATTGTGGATCACGAGTCAAACCGATAACCAGTTCTCTCTGCCCCTTAATCATTTCCTGAACCAGTACGCCATCAACAGAAACACCCTCATGACCGGTAACTCTGTCATAGGCATCAGAAAGAGAAACGTCATCCCTCAAATCAAGCTCAATCAGATTGAGTTCCGTCTTATGAGTTATCTCCGGGGCGCAGGCTTTTAATACCACAGGGAACCCTATCTCTTTTGCTGCTTGAATCGCCTCTTCCCTAGTCTTAACTAACCGCTCTTTTGTTATTGGAATACCATAGGAAGCCAAAAAACTTTTTGACTGGTATTCGGAAAGTGTACTCTGGCCCTTTCTTAGAGCCTCATCCAAGATCTCCATGTTTCGTCCTCCACCCTTTCTCAAACTCCAAGTGAAAACCTTATTAAAATAAGTGTGTTAACGCATCAACGATCCCTTCAAAATGATCCCCAAATCCAATTACCTCCATGCCTCTAATACTTTCTCCTAGATGAACAATGTGTATCTCCATCCTATCTTCCGGCAGGAGGTGGACCATCTTCTCTGCCCACTCAATTACAGCAACCCCCCTTCCATTAAAGTATTCTTCATATCCGATGTCCTCCAGGTCCGAGCCCTCTTCTACACGGTAAAGATCGAAATGGTAAAAAGGGGTTGTGCCGGGGTATTCATTTATTACGGTGTATGTTGGGCTGGTTATGTAATATTCTTCCGGAACACCTAATCCCCGGGCGAGTCCTTTCGCTAATTGGGTTTTTCCAGCCCCCAAGTCTCCGATCAATGCCACTATGTCACCGGCCACCAGATATTTGCCCAAAAGCTTTCCAAAATCAAAGGTGGCCTGCGCACTTTTCAACTCTATCTTGATTCGCTTTCCTTTCACAACAAGTACTAGTGGTCAACTATCAACATGATTTCGCAGGCCACTCAAGACCGCCGGTATCTTCTCTATAAGATCCGTGGCAAGCAAGCCTATCTCTCCTCTTTCGGAAGCTATAATGTCCCCTGCCAATCCATGAGAAAAGACCGCCAATTTGGCGGCATCCACAATGTCGAATCCCTGGGCGACAAAACTTGACAGCATACCTGTCAAGACATCCCCCATGCCGGCGGTAGCCATCCCTGGATTTCCCGTTGGGTTGATATAGATGTTCCCTTCAGGATCTGCTATGAGGGTCTTCCAGCCTTTTAAAACGAGGCAGACATTATGTTCCAGGGCAAATCTACGGGCAACCTCGACCCTCTCATCCTGGATTTCCCTTGTGGATGTTTTTATCAACTTTGCCATCTCCCCTGGATGAGGGGTCAGGAGAACAGGCGCCTTTGCTTTTTTCAAAACCTCTGTGTCTCTTGCCAGAGCATTGAGGCCGTCAGCATCGATCACCAGTGGTATATTGATCTCTTTGATAATCCTCTGAAGAACCTCTGCCGTCTCATCCTCCGTAGATATCCCGGGCCCTATTGCCAGTGCATTCTTATTCTCCGTTAAAACCTTAATCTCTTCAAAGGCCCCAACCCCCAAGGACCCCGGGGTCCCTTCCAACATGGGTTCAGTCATTACCTCTGTCAACTTGTTCTCCATTATCGGGTTGAGACTTTCAGGGATACCGAGGGTAACAAGCCCAACCCCGGCCCTCATAGCTCCCCGGCAGGTTAAAGCCGCTGCCCCGGTCTTACCTATAGACCCGGCCACCACTAATAGATGCCCAAAACCTCCCTTATGGGAATCGAGGTCTCGGGGTTTAATGAGGACTCCCAAATCTTCTCTATCAATAACATGATCTTGTATCTTCTCTTCATCGATCAGATGCCTGGGGATACTTATATCAATTATTTCGAGTCTTCCTACATACTCTGACCCCGGGTTGACAAGCAATCCGATCTTGGGATGGGCAAAGGTTATTGTAATATCCGCATTGACGCACTTTCCCAGAATCTTCCCTGTATCCGCGCTCAACCCTGATGGTATATCAACGGAAACCTTTGGGGCATCTACACGGTTCAAGATCTCTATGACTTCCGCGAAGAGACCTCTCACTTCAGAGTTCAAACCGGTCCCAAAGATAGCATCGACAATCAAATCGCAGCCCTTCAACTCATTCCAAACTGAGTCCAGGGACCCCGCACCCCCCAATTCAAAGATATCTATACCCATTCGTCGTATGATATTGAAATTAGTTCCGGCATCTCCCAGGAGGCTGTCTCCGGCAGCCAAGAGATATACCCTTACATCAACGCCCTTATTAAAAAGATGCCTGGCAATGACAAAACCATCGCCACCATTGTTTCCCTTACCGGAAAAGACCGCAACCTTCTTGCAGGTAAGCCCGGGATAATCCCTCCTAATGACCTCTGTTGCCCCTATCCCCGCATTTTCCATCAGGACTATCCCCGGGATTCCGTATTCTTCAATAGCCCTTCTATCCAGCTTCTGCATAATTTCAGCAGTAACTACCTTCAACTTATCTCTCCAGTATTACCTGAGCAATCCCATATTCACCGTCATGGGTCACACTCAAAAGAATATTTTTGATATTCTTCTCATGACAGGTCTCTTTCGCTTTTCCATGCAACTCCATCTCCGGCTTGCCCGTTGCATTGTTTGTGATTTCAATATCCTTCCATGGTATGCCGGCCGTCATTCCCAACCCCAGGGCCTTTAAGAAGGCCTCCTTTGCCGCGAATCGCGCAGCAAAATGCTGACCTGGCAACCTTTTATTTATGCAGAAATCTATCTCATCCTGTGCAAAGACTCTATTCATAAATCGATCCTTCCACCTTCCGAGGACGATCTCCATCCTTGATATCTTAACGATATCAATGCCTATCCCAAAAATCATATGAGACCCATCCCTCTCAAGTATTCAATGGCCTGATAGTCTCACACCTTATCAATGCTATCATCTCTCTGACCGCTTGATCCATGCCGACAAATACCGCCCTGGATATTATGCTATGACCGATACTGAACTCCTCGATCTCATTAACCCCCAACAACCTCTTAATGTTCTGATAGTTTAAGCCATGACCGGCATTCACCCCCAGCCTTAGTTTGGATGCCATCCTGACAGAAGTAATGATCCTCTCCAGTTCTTTTTCCTCCTCAACCCTGTCCTCTGCATCACAAAACCTGCCCGTGTGGACCTCCACAAAATCAGCGCTGACCCTGTGGGCAGTCTTAATCTGGTCTATATCCGGATCGATGAAAAGACTCGCCAGTATCCCGCCTTCTCTAAGCAATGCTACGGATTCCGTCACACGTTCTTTGTTCGCAATTAAATCCAGTCCACCCTCGGTAGTCAACTCTTTTCGCTTTTCCGGCACCAAGGTCACCATGTGGGGTTTAACTTCGAGCGCTATCTTGACCATTTCCTCGGTCGATGCCATTTCCAGATTTAGTTTGGTTTTAATCGTTTCCTTGAGTAACCAGAGGTCCCTATCTTTGATATGCCTGCGGTCCTCTCTCAAGTGGACGATAATACCATCAGCGCCGGCCAGCTCGGCCATTGCCGCCGCTGTTACAGGATCAGGTTCGTTTATTCTCCTGGCTTCTCTAATGGTTGCCACATGGTCAACATTCACAGATAACCCGGCCACTTCATAGCCCTCCACTCTTCATCCCAAAGCTCTTCTCACAGAATCAGCAACCTCTTCCGCCATGGCCACGATTTCACTTTCGTCTTCCCCCTCCAGCATTACCCTCACTAGCGGTTCGGTTCCCGAAAACCTGACAAGGGTCCTCCCCCGGTCCCCGAGTTTTTCTTGTATGCCCCTTATTTTGGACGCAATTTCCGGGATATCATCTATCTCTTTTCTCTCTTTCACTTTCACATTCAACAAGACCTGGGGAAACGTTTCCATTATCCCCGCCAACTCAGAGAGTGTCTTATCTTGTCTCTTCATAACAGCCAATATCTGCAGTGCGGAGATAACCCCATCTCCCGTGGTGTTATAGTCCAGAAACACAATGTGGCCGGATTGCTCACCCCCAAGGTTATAGCCATTCTCCCGCATTTTTTCAACTACATACCTGTCCCCCACGGCTGTCTTAACGGTCCTTGCTCCCAGCTTTCTAACGGCCACATCCAGGCCCATATTGCTCATTACGGTGGTGACCAATGTATTTTTGTTGAGCGCCTTTTTTTCCATCATCTCAGCCGTGCAGATCGCCATGATGTGGTCACCGTCCACTAACTTCCCAGTCTCATCAACAAAAATCACCCTGTCGGCATCCCCGTCCAGGGCTATCCCCACGTCTGCCTTGTTTTCCTTGACTGCCTTGCTGATGACCTCCGGATGCATAGAACCACAGCCTGAGTTAATATTCTCCCCATCAGGTTTCACACCTAACGTAACCAATTCCGCTCCCAATTCCCCAAAGACCGCAGGGGCCACACGGTAAGCTGCTCCGTTTGCGCAGTCTAGAACAATCTTTACCCCGTCCAGGGTCAAGTCTTTAGGAAATGTGCTTTTAAGAAAAACTATGTACCTACCCGCAGCATCGTCGATGCGAAACGCCTTTCCCACTTCTGAAGCCGTCGGACGGAGAGAATCTATCTTGTCGGAAAAGACCAATTTCTCAATCTTTGCCTCTAACTCATCCGGCAGTTTAAAACCGTCTCTGGAAAAAAACTTTATCCCATTATCCTGAAAAGGATTGTGAGAAGCAGATATCACAACCCCTGCATCAGCCCTCATACTCGATGTAATGAAAGCAATTCCGGGGGTCGGGAGCGGACCAACCAGTAAGACATCAACCCCCATAGAACAGATACCGGCAGTCAGGGCATTCTCGATCATATATCCGGAAAGACGGGTGTCTTTCCCAACCACAATCTTGTGTCTTCTCGGTTCACTCTTAAATACATAAGAAATCCCCCTTCCCAACTGTGTTGCCGTTTCAACGGTCATGGGTTCAATATTTGCAACCCCTCTTACACCGTCTGTACCGAAAAGCCTCCCCACCTTACTCCTCCACTGCTATCTTTGCTGAACTTAGCGCCCTTCGAGCGAGCTCTTAGCTGTTAAGCCGTTGAGGCTTTTCGACTTATTAGCTTAATGGCTTATCAGCTTAATAGCTTAATAGCTATGAGCGGCTGGCACACATAGTCAGGGACTAATTGATATAATTGACTAAAAAATGGGATTTCCTATACGTTCAAGTTATAGGGCATTCCTGATCGCGTCGATAACCTTTACAACCTTCTTTATCATACCCACGTTATGCACCCGTACGATATTGGCTCCATTGAATACAGCCGCTGACACGGCTGCGGCGGTTCCCTCTTCCCTCTCCGTAATGTCAGCATCAAGTATCCTACCGATAAATGCCTTCCTTGATACACCCACAAGAATAGGCCTGCCAAGATCCTTAAATTCTGACAACCTGTGGATTATCTTCAGGTTGTGTCCTTCATCAATCGATTTTCCGAATCCTATCCCGGGATCTATGATAATCTTGTCAATGTCTATCCCGGCTTCTTGAGCCATCCCTATACTTTCTCTCAGATATTGGATAATCTCAAAAATTAAGGATTCATAGTGGGGGGCTTGCTGCATATTTTCAGGAGTACCTTTAATATGCATAAGGATAACCGGGACATCAAGGCAGGCAACGGTCCGCGCCATATCGGGATCGAAATGGAGCGCACTTATGTCGTTTATTATCTCGGCTCCAGCCTCGACCGCCTTTTCTGCCACAACCGACTTGTAGGTATCTATTGATATGGGCGCATCGATCTTCGATGCAAGCGCTTCTATCACAGGGACGACCCGAGTCACTTCTTCTTCCGCATCGACAGGCGTTGACCCGGGCATTGTGGTCTCCCCACCCACATCTATGACATCGGCCCCCTCGTCAACCAGTTTGAGGGCATGGGTAACGGCCCGGTCAGGATCAAAAAACAGACCTCCATCCGAAAAAGAGTCCGGGGTCACATTCACTATCCCCATAATATGGGTCCGCCGCCCGAGTTGTAGGTCGACGTTCCGACACCTGATTATGAAGTCATCTCTGTGCCCCTTATCGATAGCTTTGTGGTAATAGGTCATCCCGTATCTCGAAGACTTCCAGAGTTGTCCTCGGCTCTTTTGCTTCCTAGTTTCCTATCCCCCGTGACTTCCAGCTCGGTCGAATCCGGTGGTGCTTTCTTGACTATCTCATCGATCTCGTCCCCACAAAGCACCTCCTTTTCCAATAACGTATTGGCAATCTCATGCAGGATGTGGAGATTATCTGTCAACAGCTTCTTTGCCCTTTGATAGTTTTCAGTGACAATTTTTTTCACCTCTCTATCAATCTTTCTAGCCGTGTGGTCACTGTAATCCCTATGTTGAGCGATCTCTCTCCCAAGGAAGATCTGCTCCTCTTTCTTGCCAAAAGTCAGGGGGCCCAACTCTTCACTCATCCCCCATTCACAGACCATCTTCCTTACCAAATCAGTGCACCTTTCAAGGTCATTGCCCGAACCGGTGGTAATATCTCCCAATACGATCTCTTCAGCGATCCTCCCGCCAAGCAAGATGGCGATATTGTTCAACAAATATTCCTTGGGATATGTGTGTTTTTCATCTATGGGCAACTGCTGGGTCAAGCCCAACGACCTGCCCCTGGGTATTATAGTCACTTTGTGGATCGGGTCCGTACCTGGCAGCAACTTGGCAATTAACGCATGACCTGCCTCATGGTAAGCAGTATTACGCTTTTCCTCAGCGCTGATAATCATGCTTCTCCTTTCAGCGCCCATCATGACCTTGTCTTTTGCCTGTTCAAAATCGTCCGCCTCGATCTTTACCTTATCCTTCCTCGCTGCCAGTAAAGCCGCCTCATTTACCAGATTCTCCAGGTCTGCTCCAGTGAAGCCGGGCGTGCCTCTTGATAAGATTTCAAGATCTACACTATCGTCCAGGGGAGTCTTCCTGGTATGCACTGATAGTATCCCTTGCCTCCCCCTTATGTCAGGTGGGGGGACAACCACCTGTCGATCAAATCTCCCCGGGCGCAGCAAAGCCGGATCCAGCACATCCGGTCTATTGGTAGCCGAGATAAGGATTACACCCTCCTTTGATTCAAAACCATCCATCTCCACCAGCAATTGATTCAGCGTCTGTTCCCTTTCATCATGTCCTCCCCCTAACCCGGCTCCACGATGCCTTCCCACCGCATCAATCTCATCGATGAATATGATGCAGGGGGCATTTTTCTTTCCCTGGATAAAGAGGTCCCTTACACGAGATGCTCCCACCCCCACAAACATCTCAACAAAATCAGACCCGCTTATACTGAAGAAGGGGACATCCGCTTCTCCGGCAATGGCTCTTGCCAGCAGTGTTTTTCCCGTACCAGGGGCGCCCATGAGTAGTACCCCTTTGGGGATTCTGCCCCCCAGTTTCGTGAATTTCTGTGGATTCTTCAAAAACTCTATGATCTCCTGCAATTCTTCCTTCGCCTCATCAATACCCGCAACGTCTTCAAAGGTCGCCTTATGCTGGTGTTCCGAGAGCAACCTTGCCCTGCTTTTTCCAAAAGACATTGCTCTGCCCCCACCCTGCATCTGCTTCATAAAGACAACCCACACAGCGATAAGAAGGAGCATAGGAAACCAGGATAGGAGCACGCTGACATACCAAGGAGAAGTTTCCTCGGGCTTGGCCGATATCACGACCCCCTTTTCCCTTAGGATCCTGATGAGATCAGGATCGCGGGGCGCATAGGTTTTGAAACCCCTTCCATCCAGGTACTTTCCACGGATATTATCACCCTGGATCGCAACCTCCAAGACACTACCCCTTTCCACAGCAGACAGAAACTCACTGAATACGACGCTGTCATGTCTACTCTGAGGTTTGTTGAAAAGCTGGTACAACAATATCATCATTAGGGTAATGACCAGCCACAAAGCCATGTTTTTTTGAAACGAACTCATTTTTCCGTTCATAGTTTCTTTATATAATCCTTCCGAAAGACGTTACGAGAAATTTTCCAAAAACTATTCATTATATAATACATATCATTGCAAATTACAATAGAAATCGATCCACAGCAGCAGCTATAGGTTTTCAGATATTAAATTTCACAAGGCCAGAGGGAGGAATCTGAGTAAGGGACGAGGCTGAAATAACTTCCCCATTTGTGCATCTCATCTTTATGCTCACTTAGATGCGAGTTCTGCACGGGTTAAAATTTGACCACCGTTGAAGCATCCATAATTTCAAAAGTGTAAACCGATGTATGAAGGATGCCCAATAATAATAGTAACCCCTAAAAAATCTTAACCTTGAGTATCCCGCTGGTAAAGTCCCTGACCATCACTCTATGGTCTATCCTCAGGCCCATAACCCATGCGATCACGCCATCGAAAAGCAGGAGGGGGATCTGTTTTCGCACTGACCTGGGGATTTTACAATCAATGAAAAGATCCTTGAGTTTCTTTGTCCCCTTCAATCCCATCGGTTGAAACCTATCTCCTTCTTCAAAATTCCTTATAACCATCGGGAATTTAATACGGTCGTAATCCATAAATGCCACGTTCGGATTAATATCCATCCTCAGGTTGCCACCGGGTGTAATAATCTTGAATTCGACATCTTTACCGATCTCTTCTAATCTGACGTGTTGTGGAAGTTGGGAAAAAGAATAACAGAAAGACCTAATCTCTGCATCCCGTCTCACTATCAGTTCATTGTATCTCCTCTCAATAAGGGTCCCTCCCGGCAGGCTCAAAGATTTGTTTCCACTCCTGCCGGACAACATGCTCATTATTGATTCCATGTGTTTAAAGCTAATCCTCTTTAGATTACCGGAAAAACACTCTATCGCCTTTCGTAACACCCTAACCTGAATGGGTTCTTCTGATTCCTGCAAACGTGAAATATCGAGGGTTACCGCTTTATGGTCCCCGGAAAGACGGGTTCTGGAAAAATGATCGCAGGCGAGCCTTTCAAGAAATTCATCCTCTTTTCTAAAAATTTCAGACGTATGAACCAAGCTCTTTACAATACCAGGGTTATACTCTTTCATCAGTATGGGTATAAGTGTATTACGTATCCTGTTGCGCAAGTATGTATTATCCTTATTTGAACTGTCTGTAACAAATTCAATACCATCTCTCCTTAAAAGACACTCTATATCACGCCTCTCGATCTCAATGAGCGGTCGGATAAAGACACCATCTCGCACGGGAGGAATCCCGCAGAGTCCTTTTGTCCCCGCACCTCTCATCAACCTCATCAGGACCGTCTCTGCTTGATCATCCGCATTATGCCCCAATGCCACCTTCTGCGCACCAAACTTCTTCAATGTATCCAGGAAGAACTTATACCGGGCATCCCTTGCAACCTGTTGAGTTGAGAGCCTTTCAGCCTTCTTGAGAGCGGGTACGTCCACGGATCTGGACTCAAAAGGCAGACCGAGTTGACTGGCCAGACTTTCTACGAACATCCATTCCTTTTTCGACTCCACCCCTCTTATACCATGGTCCATGTGGGCTACTATCAGGACAAGGTTGAAATCGCTTCTCAATTCGTTCAGAACATGGAGAAGAAGGACGGAATCAGGCCCACCGGACACCGCAACTACCACCCTATCCCCTTTCTCCAACATACGGTATTTTTCTATTGTTTTTCCGACCTTTGAGATGCGCATGATTTTTTCTCTCCCTAGCATATTGATGTACTGCCCCATAAATCTCCATTCAAATCATTTTTGGTTGACTTTAATAGTAAGTTGTATGAAAATTAAAGAAATATGGGCATCCTTCATAAAAGTTATAAAGTAGTTTACACTTTCGAATAAAAAAACGGTCTCGGCACAGATTCAACGGTGGTTAAATTTTAATCTGTGCAGCTGTTTGAGCATTTTAGTGAGCGTTAAGAAAGAACAGGGGGAAAGCCTCGTTTTTTGAATGAT
>DAOWME010000280.1 GCA_030643245.1 Deltaproteobacteria bacterium | reverse complement strand
CTTCGTCGGTCAGTTTTCCTTTCTTGTCTAAGATAGCAGCAGGAATACCTATCTTGCCTACGTCGTGGAGGAGTCCCGCCCTCCTCAATACGTCTAGATCTTTTTTCTCAAGTCCCATGGCCTGTCCTATCTTCAAAGCGAGGTCTGTTACCCGTTCAGAGTGACCAGCTGTCCAGGGTGATTTTGCGTCAACGGCCCGGGCGAGCGCGATTAACGTCCCCCAGTTGAGTCGAGCCAAATCGTCAACCAGGTGGACATTTGACAAGGCTACGCTTACCTGGTCAGCTAATTGTCGGGCTTGGGTCACGTCTTCCTCACTTTTGTTATGTTCATGGAGAAATCCGAGAGAGATGATCCCGGCCAGTTTCTCCTTGGGAAAGATGGGCAGCACCAAGAATGATTTTAACCCGTCCTTAACCAATGGTTTGAGATAAGACGGGATAGCCTGGTGGGCATCAATGAACAGGTGATGTGGATTTTTGTTCAGGATTTGTACCTCATCCGGCTTGAGCCTTGGCAACTTCAGGGATCTCCTGCTTCCAGACTTCGCTTTTCTGGTATATGTGCGCACGGTGCCGGTATCGATCAGATCCAAGAGACTTACACTCACAGCTTGACAGGGAACTACATCTCCCATCCCAGTTAGGATAGTGTTAACAATTTTGTCTGTGTCTAAGATTCCAAGTATAGCCCGGTCAATTTCGTCTATGGCTTTCAGAGCACCAAATTGCCTGCCCAGTCGGCTAGACATCTCATTGAAGGAGTCGGCCAGCTCTTCAAACTCATCTCCGCTGGTGACGGATACCCTGGTGTCAAAGTCTCTATTTCCTATCCGGACGGTCCCTTCCCTCAGCTTTTCCAGAGGAATAAGATTTCTGCGAATCTGGACGATGCTGAGGAAAAGGACTACCCATACCGACAAGAGGACAACAAGAGAGAAGGTTTTCTTGAAATATGCTACAGGTGCAAGGGCAACGGCCTTTGATTGGCTTAACACTACTGTCCACTTAAGGGTGGAGTACTGGGGCTTTAAAAAGATTGTCCAGTAGCTGGCCAGATATTCTTCGCCGTCATATTCCCATTCAAATCGGCGATCTTTGGAATCATTTGTTTTTGAGACTATGTGTTCCGAGAAATTTTCGGGAAGGGGAATGGAACGGAAAAGCACCTGGTTGGATTCATCTAAGACACAGAGTTCGGTCATGGCCGGCAATGTATACGCCTCGCCTACGCCCCAAAGGTCGGATGTGTTGATCTCTCCCAAAAGGATGCCCCCCTGAGGGTCCTGGATATCCACCAACCTTATCATGAATACTTGCGGAGGGGCATTTTGTCGGTGTCTGCCGGACAAGATAGTTTTGCCGGCTTCAAGGTCTTTCATCTCAGTTTGATCTAGTTCGGGCGGGTTTTCGATTTGTCCAAAGAGGGGCACATGCCGGCCGGGCTCCGTAATCAATGCGAGAGCCGAAAAGCGCTCTGTGAGACGTTTCATGAACTCTTCCGTAGTCAGAGGAACGTTGGAGTTAAGACTTCCGTTCAGGTGAAATTGGATATCCCCCATTTCCCTTTCAAGAAACAACAGCCGTTCCATAACGGCCATGCCGATACTTTTGCTTTCCTGTTGTATTCTAAGGTGAGTCTGTTCATTTAGCTGTCTGGTCACATGGCCGAATGCGAGAACAGCAAGAGATAGAATAGGAAGAAGGGCACACAAGACAAAGAGCACGAAGATTCTACGTGCAACCTTGCTGCGAAGAAAGAATCTATCCAACTTCATGGTCTCAAATCCTGTTAGAAATATCCAGCGAGGCCAACGTATTGCCCATTGTTGGCCCGCACAATATCATCTTTGGCCTTTGGGTTCTGAAAGGGTCTTTTGGTTTCTCCATCTTTGCCCCTGCTGTAAAGGTCGTAGTCTGAGTTAACAGGAACAAAAAAGCGGTCTTTTCGCGTCTTACCTCTAGGGGGATTTAGATCAGCAATATTGAGGTACTCATAAGGGTTCCCCCACGGATCCAGAAGGCCACTCTGGTCGATATCAGCGAGGCCGTTTGGATAGGTGCCGTTCTTCATTGAATAGGCTGTGATCTCTCTTTCCAGCATACGGATTTCGGCTTTTGCCCGGGTGATTCGTGCCCGGTCGATGTATGTCGAGCCAACAGGGACGGCAATGGCTGCTAAGGTGGCTATGATGGCTACGACTATTAGGATCTCCACAAGAGTAAATCCGTAGCAACATCGGATCTGATTTCGTCCGACGGAGTGAGTCCATGTGCTTAGTAGCCGGTTGGAACTCGAAGTATGTTGAGAGTATCCGCTCACATCTTTGATCGATTGATAAGTTTTAGGGGCATCACCCCCCCTTCTTTATCGGTAATTATACTGGTAAACCTTAACTGCTGAAGTTTCCCATTTTTTTAGTGCTTACACTGAACGGTTCACCCTGTTAAATAGGGTTTCCTTCGGGAAATTTAACAAGGTGAACCATGAACCCGTGAACGGTCACGAATATCAATATCAGAAAGTAAAAATTCATAGAAAATGCCCGAGCAAGTCAGTGGGAAAGATAGCTCAGGACGAGATCCTCTATCTTATGTCCCGCGGTCTGAGTGAAGATGAAGCCAGCGCCACCAT
>DAOWME010000292.1 GCA_030643245.1 Deltaproteobacteria bacterium | reverse complement strand
GGCCCCCTGTTCTTACGGTCATGAGAAGAACGTTCCCGGAATTCAGAAGATCTGGGACTACAACAAAAAGTATCATCCGGACAGAAAGGTCATTGAACTCCAGTACGTTTATGGCTGGTTATATGGTATGGTTATAGAGGAAGGCTTGAAAAGGGCCGGGAACAACATCTCGGGAGAAGGGCTCAAGAACGCTTTGGAAACTCTATCAGATTTTGAGACAGGCGGAATCTCCCCTCCACTCACATTTACTTCCAAAGATCACAGGGGCAGCTATAAGCTAAAACTATCCATCGCAAAACCAGAGAAAGGCACGTTTGAATCTTTTACGGATTGGATCGAAGTGGCCAAATAAGTCAATAAAACAACCTTGACTCGTGTCTCGTTTCTTTTTGGGGCACGGGTCAAAGAAACAAGAAAGTACTCATTGGTTGCTTATATCCAGATATAGAGGAAAAGCCATGAAGGGCAATGGGGACTATCAACTCAGCATAGAAAATATAGGCCTTTCATTCGGTAAGGTGCGCGCCTTGCATGATGTAAGTACGAAGGTCAAGAAAGGCCAGATATTCTCTGTAATCGGACCGAATGGAGCCGGGAAAACCTGCATACTCAATTGTATAAACCGGTTTTATAAGGTGGATAGAGGAGAGATTTTTTTTGAGGGTCATGAGCTGACCAGGTTGTCTTCTCACAAGATTGCAGGGCTTGGTATTGCAAGGACGTTTCAAGGCACGGAATTGTTTCATGGGTTAACCGTCTTGGATAATATAAAACTCGGGGCCCACGTGCGACTTAAGACCGGGGTTTTGGGGGCATTGGCTTACATAGGTAAGGCCCGCAAAGAAGAAATGCGTCTCAGGAAAGAGGTAGAGGAAGAAATTGTGGATCTGCTTGAGATCGAGGCCATAAGAAAAAAGGTGGTTGGCACACTCCCTTACGGACTTCAGAAACGGGTCGAACTTGGTAGGGCTCTGGCCGTGAAACCGAAAATTCTATTACTGGACGAACCAATGGCCGGCATGAACCTCGAGGAAACGGAAGATATGGCACGATTCATACTTGACGTCAATGAAGAGTGGGGAACGACTATTGTGTTAATTGAGCATGACATGGGTGTGGTTATGGATATCTCGGACAGGGTTTGTGTGCTTGACTTCGGGACAAAAATTGTAGAGGGTCTACCAGCGGAAATCAGACAGGATCCCAAGGTGATCAGGGCCTATTTAGGAGAAGAAGAGGTGGCCTATTCAAGGCTTGGAGCATAAAGGCATTATTTTTTAGTTTAGTCCCGGAGGACAGATCAATGGGATTAGCATCGTTACCCAGCCTGTTAATTGCGAACAGAAAAAAATTCGGACATACGAAAGTAGCGCTCCGTGAAAAGGAATATGGCATCTGGCAGGAATACACGTGGGAAGACTATTACGAGCATGTAAGAAATTTTGCCTTAGGTTTGCATTGCCTTGGATTTAAACAAGGAGATAAATTAGCCATTATAGGAGATAACCGTCCCGAATGGGTATGGGCAGAGCTCGCTGCACAATCACTTGGAGGGATCCCCCTGGGCATTTACCAGGATTCTATCCTCACCGAGGTTGTTTATATCATTGATCATTCCGAGTCTACCATAGTGGTCGCAGAAGACCAGGAACAATGTGATAAAATATTATCATTAAAGGAAAAAATACCCAATGTGATCAAATTAATCTATACAGATTCCAAGGGAATGAGAAGTTATGATGATCCGCTTTTGATAAGCTTCAGTGGCGTAGAGGTCCTGGGTAAAGAAAAAGCGATCTCCCAGCCACAGTTTTTCGAGGAAAATGTACAGAATCTGAATGAGGAAGATATCGCTATTATTGCCTACACATCCGGCACGACCGGATTTCCTAAGGGGTCTCTTCTGACACACAAGAATATGATATCCATGGCTAAGAATCTCAATGCCGTTGATCCCAAATATGAAAGCGATGAGTTTGTGTCCTTTTTGCCCCTGCCATGGGTG
>DAOWME010000285.1 GCA_030643245.1 Deltaproteobacteria bacterium | reverse complement strand
GTGCAGTTGAGCAGGATTGCGTTAAGCGCCGGCTGCTTGCTTCGTTTGCTTCTTATACGTAAGGACCTGGCCAACCTTTAAAATAGACATACGAGACTTTTCATCCCATTACACATTCAGCCTTATGCAAGACTGTAGTTCATAAGAAGCAAACGAAGCAAGTAGACGGCAAGCGGTAAACTTGACCAACTGCATAGGTCGAAATTATTGAGGTTGTCTGTCGTCAAGAACCTCAGGGTGTTTGAGGACGCAAGCCCGGGTTTTCAAATTCCGGCAACCCGCCCCTAACACGCCCAAAATTCACGTCAAGAGTGATAACGGGCGCTCCTCTCTTACCCAGTTTATGAACCTGGATCGGGACCACTTAAGCTCCACAGGGCAGGCAGGAATAGTCTGACCTATTTCGGCCTTGACCCTTACCTTCAGGCGGCAAGGGAATGGAAGAAGAACTCCGCACAATAATAGAGATGAGTCATGATGGTATAGTGATCCTCGATGGAGATCATAATATCAGGTTTGCAAACACCAATGCCTCGGAGTTGACCGGCTTTAAGGTTGAAGAACTGATAGGGATGAACTTCACTGGTCTATTCAGAACTGAGAACAGAAAAGTCATCACGGACATGTTAGATAAATACACGATAGGGGGAAACCTGCGTTCGTGTACTGAGCTGGAGGTCGTTTCAACGAAAGGCAGTACCAAGGAAACAGAGATCTGCCTTACCACTACGTTAGATAAGGACGGGATGAGGAGAACCTATGCATATCTCCGAGATATTTCAGAAAGGAAGAGATCTCAAGAGAAGTTGAAAAGAAGCGAAGAAGAATACAGACTCCTGTTTGAAACGGTTCAACAGGGGATATACATAAGCAGTAGAGAGGGCAAGTTTGTCGACTGCAATCAGGCTATGCTGGACATGTTAGGCTATGAAGATAAAGAAGAGTTTTTGTTGCTCGACATCGCAAGAGATGTGTATGTAAACCCGGATGGCAGGAGAACCTTTCAGGATCTGATAGAGAAGGACGGTTTTGTGAAGGATTACGAGGTTGACTTCAAGAGAAGAGATGGCCAAAAGGCCACCATCCTGCTGACAGGTCAGCTAAAAAGGGATAAGGATAACAGCACAATACTTGGATATGAAGGGATATGCACGGATATAACAGAGAGGAAGAGGATAGAGAATGAGCTGAGGAAGGCAAATGATTTTTTCATCAATGTAATCGAGAGTTCTGTTGACGGGATAATTGCCGCTGACATAAAGGGGAACATAGTGATCTTTAATGAAGGGGCTGAGAGGCTACTGGGATATGAAGCTGAGGAGGTTTTAGGAAGATTGCACATCACGGAGATATATCCACATGGCGGCGCCAAAGAAATAATGAGAAATTTGAGAAGTCCTGAATTCGGAGGCAAAGGGAGGTTGGAAACCATTCAAAGCACCCTTGTGGGGAAGGATGGAGGCAAGATACCAATAAACATCTCGGCTGCCATTGTCTATGAAGGAGAAAGAGAAGTGGCCAGTGTAGGCATCTTTACAGATCTCAGGGAAAAGCTGAAGATGGAGAGGGAACTGCAGGAGGCCCAGTTGCAACTGCTTCAGTCGGAAAAAATGTCTTCCCTGGGTAAGCTGGCCGCGGGTGTTGCTCATGAGATAAATAACCCCCTGGGCGGGATCTTAATATACTCCAGCCTGCTAATGGAAGAGATGGACAAGGATGATACCATGAGGGAAGATATGGGGAGGATAGCCGAAGAGGCTACACGGTGCAAGGAAATTGTGAAGAGTCTTCTGGAGTTTGCCCGTCAAACCGGACCAACAATGGAACCTATAGACATTAACCGGGCAATCAACGAGGGTCTCTTCTTCCTGGAAAACCAGGCTGCTTTCCATAATATCGAGATAGTAAAAGAACTCGATCCTGCCCTTCCCCTTATCCGGGGAAATTCGAGTCAGTTAAAGCAAGTATTTATGAACATTATCGTGAACGGGGCCGAGGCCATGGAAGGAAGGGGAACACTGGTGGTAAAAACTACCGCCCGGGCAAACAGTGATTCACTACTGGTCGAATTTTCAGACAGCGGGGGGGGTATACCACCGGAACACATATCAAAAATATTTGACCCTTTCTTTACCACAAAAGAGGTGGGGAAGGGAACCGGGCTCGGTCTGAGCCTCTCCTACGGAGTGATAGAGGAGCATCATGGAAGGATAGATGTGAGGAGTGAGGTTGGAGAGGGGACTACTTTTGTCATCGAATTACCCTGTGACAGGAAGGTTAGGGACGAGGCCGAAATAACTTCCTCAAGTTGGCGCTCAGATTTAGGTTAGATTTGTTCGATCTGAAAACGCAAAACCGCAGGAATAGTCTGACCTATTTCGAGGATTTTGTGCTTGAAGATCGGGCAAAGCCTGTCCTCGACCCCGATCGGGGGATGGCCTGAAGATGAGATGCACAAATGGGGAAGTTGTTTCAGCCTCGTCCCTTAGTGATGACTTGTTCCCGGGAT
>DAOWME010000158.1 GCA_030643245.1 Deltaproteobacteria bacterium | reverse complement strand
GGTCAGATTTGTTCGATCTGAAAATACAAAACCACAGGAATAGTCTTACCTATTTCGAGGATTTTGTGTTTGAAGATCGGTCAAAGATGGCCTGAAGATGAGATGTACAAATGGGGAAGTTATTTCGGCCTCGCCCCTTAGTTGGTTCGTCAGACAGACCCTGGAGGGAAACATAATAGGACGATATCTTTTCACTGCATTATTTCCCAGGTTAAGACAGGGAGTTTCCCTTAACCTGGGAGAGGCTGGTAATGGTAATGAATATTTCAAGTTATCAGGTCCAAAACATCCTACGTTTTTTGGCAGCCTTCATAAAAGCTACAAAGTAGTTTACGCTTTCGAATAAAAAAACGGTCTCGGCACAGATTCAACGGTGGTTAAATTTTAATCCGTGCAGCTGTTTGAGCGTTTTAATGAGCGTTAAGAAAGAACAGGTGGAAAGCCCCGTTTTTTGAATTTTTGTAGTTCCAAAACCTATAGATTAAATTTAGTAGCTTTAGGCTGTTCTTTCTTTATGCTCACTTAGATGCGAGTTCTGCACGGGTTAAAATTTGATCACCGTTGAATCATCCATAATTTCAAAAATGTAAACCGATGTATGAAGGATGCCTAAATTTTATCGAACAATTAGTCCCCTTTCCCTTGGCGGTAGAGGGATAGTGTGAGGGGTAATTCATGCGTCAGGGCTGTAGCGATGGAAAGCCTGCTCAACTGCACAGCTCGAAAATATTTGACAAATCCCTCTATTTTGTGATAGTCTTCATCACTTAATAAGTCTCAAAACTTCCGTGCCATTCAATGTGTAGGATATTTTAGGAGGTGGTGGTAAGCATATCGTGGCCAAGATAATTATTGACAGGAATAGATGTAAGGGCTGTGGCTTTTGTGTTGTGGCTTGCCCTAAGGATCTTATCAGAATTGACAAAGAACTGAACATTCAAGGATACCTCCCTGCTATGATAGCGGACAATGACAACTGTACTGGATGTGCGCTTTGCGCTGAGGTTTGCCCGGATGTGGCCATCGAGGTTTATAAGTGACGGGTGAAAGGACGGAACAGGTATGGCAGAAAAGACCCTTCTGAAAGGAAATATCGCGCTGGCTCAAGGTGCCATTGCGGCAGGGTGCAGATACTATTTCGGTTATCCAATTACTCCCCAGAATGATATACCCGAATACCTCTCTGGGGAGCTGCCGAAGATCGGCGGGACCTTCATACAGGCTGAAAGCGAAGTGGCTTCAATAAATATGGTCATGGGGGCATCTGCAGCAGGCGCCAGGGTTATGACTTCTTCTTCAGGGCCCGGCATATCACTGATGCAGGAAGGCATGTCATATATGGCGGGAAGCGAGCTGCCCGCGTTGGTGGTAAATGTCATGAGGGTCGGTCCCGGTCTGGGCGGCATCGCCCCTACCCAGGGTGACTATTTTCAGGCAACCCGTGGGGGTGGGCATGGGGACTATTTTAATATTGTCCTGGCTCCTGCCTCTGTTCAAGAGATGTTTGATCTCGCAATCAAGGCCTTCGATTTGTCCGACAAATATCGAAATCCTGCAATGATTCTGTGTGATGCCGTCTTGGGCCAAATGAAAGAACCGGTTATTCTGGAAGAGAAGGGCGCTGAAGCTCCTCCTGCCAGACCGTGGGCGCTAACAGGCGCCAAAGGGCGCAAGCCCCAGTTTCTTAAGACTCTCTATCTTTCCGATGGGGAACAGGAAGCCCACAACCTCGAACTGAAGGAAAAATATGATCTCATGAGGAAAGAGGATGTCCTCTTTGAGGGGAAAGGATTGGATGATTCTGAGATTGTTATTGTAGCTTTCGGGACGGTTTCCCGAATCGTCAAAACCGCAATACAGATGGCCGGAGACGAAGGCATTAGGGTGGGCTTGATACGTCCGATTACTCTGTTTCCATTTCCTGTAGAGGTTGTTCGACGGACCGTCAAAAAGATCCCCAAGGTTTTGGTGGTGGAGATGAATACAGGTCAGATGGTTGAAGATGTGAGACTATCGATTGAAGATAAGGTTAAACTCAGGTTTTATGGTCGTCCGGGAGGGGGTATACCTACTCCTGAAGATGTGTTGAGAGAGATAAAGGTGACGCTTGATGAAAAAGGTTTTTAGTAGACCGAAGAGCTTGGTTGATTGTCAAACCCATTTTTGCCCTGGGTGCACGCATGGCACTGCCCATAGATTAGTGGCAGATGCCATTGACCACTTTGGTGTCCGGGAAAAGACGATCGGGGTTTCCGGTGTTGGCTGCGCTGTCTTTATATATGATTATTTTGCCTTTGACGCGATTGAGGCCCCCCATGGTCGGGCGCCTGCAGTTGCCACCGGCATTAAACGGGTACATCCGGACAAGATCGTCTTTACATATCAAGGTGACGGCGACCTGGCGTCTATAGGTACTTCGGAGATAATCCACACTGCCAATAGGGGCGAGAGTATAACGGTAATCTTCATCAATAATACCGTATACGGGATGACCGGCGGGCAGATGGCCCCCACAACGTTATTAGGCCAAAAGACCACCACGACTCCTTACGGACGGAACTTCCGAAATGATGGCTATCCCATACGAATGGCAGAGATGCTGGCTACCCTGGAAGGAGTTGCCTATTCAACTAGAGTCTCCATGCATAATGCAAAGGAGGTCCTTAAGGCCAAAAAGGCTGTTAGAAAAGCCTTTGAAATGCAGATAGCTGATATGGGTCTCACATTTGTGGAGCTCTTATCGGCCTGTCATACCAACTGGCGGGTTAAACCCCTGGAAGGCCAGAAAAGGGTCGAAGAGGAGATGATCCCTTACTTTACATTGGGGGTTTTCAAGGAGCGAAAGGAAAAGGATTTCTTGTAGATTTTGAGGATCGGTAGATGTATTATGATGTAATTATGGCGGGTTTTGGGGGACAGGGTATAATGCTAATGGCAGACATACTTGCCCTGATAGCTATGAAAGAGGGGAAGAATGTTACGTGGATGCCTTCGTACGGCGTGGAAATGAGGGGTGGGACCGCTAACTGTACGGTGGTAGTCTCTTCAGAAGAGATAGGGTCTCCTGTGACCGGGTACCCTTACAGTGCTATCGTGATGAATGAACCTTCCCTTCTCAAATATGAACCGATGGTTAGACCCAAAGGGTTTTTGCTGCTCAACACATCTTTGATAGACCCCGAAAAGACAAACCGGAAAGATATAGACAAATTGTTACTACCTGCCAACGAGATGGCTCAGAGACTGGGGAATTCCCAAATGGCGAATATGGTTGCCATGGGGGCGTTTATCGAAAAGACAAAGATCGTCTCTCTCGATTTGGCTATTAAATTATTACCTGAGATGTTCCCTAACCGCCCTTCCAGTTTCATATCGAATAACTCGAGGGCCATCGAGAAAGGCGCGGAATTTGCTTCAAAAGGGGGTGATTTTTCAGTATGATTCAAGCCTGAAAAAATCCGCGACATCTGATTTCACAGCGTAGTCAGAGTACTCTGTCGGCGCGGTACCTTCTTTGAACGATTCAAATATAATGCTGGTTGATTCGGGAGTTGGTAGGAGCCCTGTCTTTCTGTCTATCTTTACGAATACAATGCCTTCCGGAACGGGAAATTCCCTTATTTCCTTATCCCTCAATATCTCTTGCATAAATTGGAGCCAGATGGGTGCGGCTGCTCGCGAACCGGTTTCATGATTTCCTAAGTCGCGTTCCTCATCGAACCCTACCCAGCATCCGGTAATTATGTCCGGAGTAAATCCCACGAACCATGCATCCATATGGTTGTTCGTTGAACCGGTCTTGCCTCCGCACGATCTACCCAGGGCCTTTGCCCTCCAACCTGTACCATTTTGTACGACACCTTTCAGAAGACTTATCATTATATAAGCGGTTTCCGGGCTTATGGTCTCTTCCACGTAAGGTTCATTCTCTTCTAATACTTTACCCTCCCGATCGACAACCCGTGTCACAAAGATGGGTTCTACTTTTTTCCCCAGGGCCACAAAGACAGCATACGCCCTTGTTAGCTCCAGGAGTGAGACGCTGGAAGAACCGAGGGCCATCGTGAGATCCATGTTAAGGGAGGAGACTATCCCAAGCCGTCTGGCATATGCAGATGCATAGTTGATACCCATATTTCTAAGGATCTTCACTGTCACAATGTTCCTGGACTTAGCCAGCGCTTCTCGAAAAGTAATAGGCCCATGGAACTTCCTGCCGTAATTTTTTGGCTTCCAGGTCTCTTCTCTTTCCGGATCATCGTAGATAATAGGTGAATCAATAATAGTCGTTCCGGGTGTATAGCCGTTATCTAAAGCAGCCGCATATATGATGGGTTTGAATGCAGACCCTGCCTGTCTTTTTGCCTGAATAGCCCGGTTAAACTGGCTTTTATTAAAATCTCTTCCACCCACCATTGCTTTGATATGTCCTGTGTGTGGGTCCATACATACCAGAGCCCCCTGAACCTTCACCCCTTCTTCAGGTTCCTGATAATTTTGCCTTTTATCCAAGTCCGTGAGCCCAGATTCCAAAGCCCTCTCAGCCGCAGTTTGCATGTCCAGGTTCACAGTAGTATAAACTCGCAAACCATCTTTGTAAAGGCTATCGCTGCCGTAGTTTTTTTCTATATACCTGCGGATATGTTCGGTAAAATACGGTGCCTCATGGATCTGTCTGTTTTCTCTGGCCTTCAGGTCCACAGGTTTATTCGACACCTCTTTGAACTGTTTAGGGGTTATGAAATTTTCTTCAAGCATTCGCTTCAAGACATAGGTCCGTCGTTTCTTTGCCATTTCGGGGTTGGTGAAGGGTGAGTATGCACTGGGAGCCCGTGGAAGCCCCGCGAGCATGGCGCATTCAGCCAGGTTCAAGCCTTCTGCATGCTTCTCAAAATAGCTCTGAGCCGCTGTCTCAACACCATAAGCACCGTGACCCAGATAGATCTGGTTCAAGTAGAGAAATAGTATATCTTCCTTTGATAGCTGGTTTTCTATCCTGTAAGCGAGTATAGCCTCCCTTATCTTTCTCGAAAAACGCCTCTCCGGTGAAAGTAAAAGGTATTTGGTCAACTGCTGGGTGATTGTACTACCTCCCTGAACAATCTTGCCCGCTTCAATATTCTTGAAAACGGCCCTGACTATACCGAGAAAGCTTATGCCCTTATGTTCATAAAACTGGCTGTCTTCAGCGGCTATAAAGGCTGCCATGAGTAGTCTCGGAATTTTTTCCAGAGGGATCACCGTCCTTTTCTCAATATAAAACTCCCCTATTAGTTCACCTTCATCAGAATAAACCTTGGTTGTAATATTGGGGTGGTAGTTTTTCAATATGGAAAGGTCCGGCAGGTCTTTGCTGAAATAATAGTAGGTTCCGGCGATGGACACCGTCAGGATAACCAAAAGGATGGCGGCGCTGATGGCGATAAATCTAACAAAGCCTGTTCTCCTCCTTTGATTAGGCTCTGACCTGTTTGTATTAGAATTGCATTTTTTGAGTCGCATCATATTACTTCATCGCCGACTATTCATCGGCCTCATCCCCTATATGCCCGGCTCTAAAACGGAGCCCTATCGAGACTCCGGTATTGAATGGCCTCAGAAATATGGTGTGGGGTTATTTCATTTCCCCCTTCAAGGTCGGCGATAGTACGGGATACCTTGAGGATCCGGGTATATGCCCTGGCGCTTAAACCGAGTTTGCTTATGGCCGTTTCCAGGAGTCTCTTCGACTCCTCCCCTATCTGACAATACTTTGTAATATGCCGGGAGGTCATCTGTGCGTTGCAGTGGATCTTATTACTATGGAGCCGTCCTTTCTGAATTTCCCTGGCAGAGTTTACCCTTTTCCTGATCGTTTGAGATGATTCACCTGATCTTTCGTCAGAGAGGTCTTTATAGCTGACTGACGGGACCTCAATATGTATGTCAATACGGTCCAACAAGGGCCCTGAGATCTTTGCCTTGTACTTCTGGATTTGGGGAGAGGTACAGTTACACTCATGATGAGGGTCCGTGAAAAATCCGCATGGACATGGATTCATTGCCGCCACAAGCATGAATTGGGCTGGATATGTCAGTGAAGTCACTGCCCTGGATATAGTAACCTGTCCGTCTTCTACCGGCTGCCGCATAACTTCCAGTACATTCTTCTTAAATTCCGGCAGTTCGTCGAGAAAGAGAACTCCATTATGGGACAGGCTAACTTCCCCAGGCTTGGGAACCTGTCCGCCCCCAATAAGTCCGGCATCGGAGATCGTATGGTGAGGAGATCGAAAAGGCCGAGTGACGATCAAGGCGCTGTCATTGTTGATTAAACCCATCACACTGTGGATCTTTGTAGTCTCTATCGCCTCTTCAAAGGACATATCTGACAATATGGTGGGTATCCTGCCTGCCAGCATCGTCTTTCCGGCGCCGGGAGGACCAATCATGATAACATTATGCCCGCCGGCAGCCGCGATCTCCAAGGCCCTTTTCGCATGTTCCTGCCCTTTTACCTCGTTGAAGTCTACGGGATATGTAAGATTCCTCTTGAATGTCTCTTCCAAATCAACGGTGGTAGGCTCAATGGATAGGGAGTTGTTTAGGAAGTCGACCACATCTCCCAGGGTTTTAACAGCTAAAACACTTACCCCCTTTACGAAGGCTGCTTCTTTTGCATTGGCCTGAGGGATTATCAGTCCCCTGAGACCGATGTCTCTAGTTGCTACAGCCATTGAGAGCGAGCCTCTGATGGGCTTTATCCTTCCGTCAAGGGATAATTCCCCCAGTATTAGAAAATCCTCCAGCATGCTCTTTTCCACCACGCCGGAGGCGGCCAACATTCCTACCGCTATGGGTAGATCAAATGCAGCCCCTTCCTTTTTTATGTCGGCTGGGGCCAAGTTTACTGTGATCTTCTTCGATGGAAATTCGTATCCTGAATTCTTAACAGCCGATCTTACCCGTTCCTTACTCTCCTTCACGGCTCCGTCCGGGAGCCCAACCGTAGCAAAGGATGGCAGCCCAAGGGCTATGTCTACCTCTACTTCAACTTTATATGCATCAACCCCTTGAATGGCGCTGCTTAAAACCTTTGCCAACATTATATGTCCTTGTGTTTGCCGGACAGGAATATACGAACTTCCGTCTCACACCATGGAAAGGCTCGGACTCTGCGTCTTACTGTGACCCATTACCTCCCATTACCTGAAGACATTTCGACCTGTGCAGTTGGTCAAGTTTACCGCTTGCCGCCTACTTGTTTCGTTTGCTTCTTATGAACTACAGTCTTGCATAAGGCTGAATGTGTAATGGGATGAAAAGTCTCGTATGTCTATTTTTAAAGTTGGCCAGGT
>DAOWME010000124.1 GCA_030643245.1 Deltaproteobacteria bacterium | reverse complement strand
GCCCTCTTGATCCTGCAATATCTCCCCACCTCCACATCTTCCATCAACACTGACTCCTCCACATCAGAGTAACTGTTGACCCGAACCTGGGGTGAGAGGATAGAACTCTGCACCCTGCCACCGCTGATGATGCACCCCCCCGAAACTATGGAATCGAGACAAACGCCCAGCCTCCCCCCGGCATATTCCTCGGCAAAGACAGTCTTGGCAGGGGGATATTGACCCTGATAGGTGCGTATGGGCCAGCCCTTGTCATAGAGGTTGAATTCCGGCTCAGGCGCAACCAGATCCATATTCGCCTCAAAATAGGCATCGACGGTCCCCACATCTCTCCAGTATTTGGACTCTTTCTTATTCTCATCCTTGAAGTTATAGGCATATACTTTCGACGTGTGAATGATCTCAGGGATTATATCCTTGCCGAAATCATGTTGACTTTCTCTGTGGACATCCTCCTCAAGGGATTCCCGTAACGTGTCGCTATTGAAAATATAAATACCCATATTGGCAGAGAGTGTTCTATTACCCTCAGGTAAGGACCTCAACGTCTCAGGCTTTTCCTCAAAACCGGTTACCCTGCCTCCCTCATCTACCTTCATAATACCGAACTGAAACGCTGCGCTCTCATCTACCTCCGTGGTGGCCACCGTAACATCTGCGCCTCTGTCTCTATGAAAGGCAAGCATCTTCGAATAATCCATCTTGTATACATGGTCTGCGGATAGGATCAGAAAATACTTGAGGTTCACCGTATCGGCAAAGTATAGGTTCTGATAGATGCTGTCTGCAGTTCCCTTATACCAGTCACCATTAATCCTCATCTGAGGAGGGATAGGGAATATGTATTCGTCGAGCTCTGAATCGAAGATGTTCCACCCCAACCTCAAATGCCGTTCCAGAGACAAAGACTTGTACTGGGTCAAGACTACTATCTTCCGTATACCGGAATTGATGCAGTTACTTAATGTGAAATCAATCAAACGGTATATGCCTCCAAAAGGAACCGCAGGTTTAGCCCTGTCCCTGGTTAACGGATAGAGCCGCTCTCCGGTGCCTCCCGCCATTACCATGGCTAATACGTCTTTCATATGTATCCCCTCCTTTTTTCTTTGTCTTTTGCGTGCACTTCGATTCTTCCTGAACCCCCGGCCTCCACCTCGGCTATTAAATGTAACCCCAGGATGGTAGCCAGGTACAGGTATTCCTCTGTCAAACCCCATACCCTGGAAGTGATTCTCTTAGTGAGCAGATGCTTGACGATGATGACCATCATGGCCATGGCCGGAGCATCCATCTCGTGCACATTCTCCATGTGGAACTCAACCGCCTTTATACTCGGGTTGATCCTGTTGAGGACACCCTGCTTAATGGAAACGATATTGTTACGGTTGAATTCCCCGGAGAGGTCTATACGTGCAACACTGTCTTCCTCGGACATATAAAGCATCTTTCCCTCCTCCTTTGTTATACCTCGCACGGCCATAATTTGCGCTTTTTCGCCGGCCCTGACCACCGATCGCTGCGTTGCTCAAGCTTGCAATAGGACCCGCTATTAGGCGCTTTCGCGCCTTGCGCTCGATGCCCATTGCTCGCCGAAAATTCCTCAAATTATGACCGCGCGAAGTATAACGATTCACATGGCGAAGTTGTCAGAGAACTTGTTCCGTCTAAATTTTGGCATCCTTCATGCATCAGTTTACACTTTTGAAATTATGGCTGCTTCAACGGTGGTCAAATTTTATATAATTCCTAAATCCCTCAATTCGCAATTCCTGAATTTAAGATCAATGGATAAATCTTGACACTGGGAAGAGAGGGAATGATCTAGAAAAAAATAGATATGGTATGCCTTTTCAGGAGAGAGTTCTTCGTGGATCTGGATATGTGATTTCTTTTTCGTTTGTGTGAAGGAGAAACTGAGCCTTTTGCACATAAATGCCTTCTTTCTTACATCCTACAAAAACCCTCCCTGTTTTCGACTTCCCAAGACCTTTGGTGAACCCAGGTTCTCTTGGGCATAAACATCTCATTCGTTTTCTTTTATATATATAGGTATCTGCAAGTTTTATTCCGACTTGGACAATATTTAATAAGAGAGGTCGACAAAGTAATAAATGACTGATTTACAATGATAAAATATAATTAGTGTGCAAGATAGGAGCTCAACTCATCTCATTTATGTTTATGGGGGAAATACCATAATTATTTTGCACACGTCCCATAATTACCTCTAACCTGTTGATTTCTCAGGAGGATAGGTATCCACCATAAATCACACAAAATTATGGGGGAAACCCCAGGTATTTCCCTGTCCCCCAGACTGGCGCAGATTATGACGTGAACTCTTCACGGCTAAAACCATACCTCACGAATTTCTCGTAAAAGGTCTTATAATTCAACTCAGCCTCTTTGGCGGCGCGGGTGATGTTCCCTCGGTTTCTGGAGAGCACTTTCCTCAGGTACTCTCTTTCCCACAGTGCTATGATTTCAGCTTTCATTTGTTTAAAGGGTAAATCAGCGTCTCCCGGCAAAGGCAGACTCGTCTCGCCGGACAGGGAGTTTCCTCCTGATGGGGTTAGAGTTTCAAACCTCCGTATGGTATCCCCCTTTTCCAATAACACGGCCTTTTCTACCTCATTCTCCAATTCTCTAACATTTCCGGGCCAATGGTATCGGAATAAAGAATCCAAGGCTTCCGGACAAATCTCATTCACCTTTCGGTCCAAAACGGCTCTATATTTTTCCAAGAAGTACTCGGCCAAGAGGGGGATGTCATCCAACCTCTCTCTTAGGGGAGGAAGGTGAATAGTCAAGACATTGATCCTGTAATATAGGTCTTCTCGAAATTTTCTCTCTTTTGCCAATTCCGCCAGGTTCTGGTTGGTGGCCGATATAATCCTCACATTGAGCCTCATGATCTTGTCCCCCCCCAGTCGACGTATCTCCTTCTCCTGAAGAAACCTCAACAACTTCCCCTGAACAGAAAACGGAATGTCACCAATTTCATCGAGGAACAGGGTTCCCTGATGAGCCAATTCAAACCTCCCTAACCTCCGGGTATGGGCGCCTGTAAAGGAACCCTTTTCGTGTCCGAAGAGCTCCGATTGCAATAAGGGCTCGGGAATGGCGGCACAGTTGACCGTAATCAGGGGTTTCTTCTTTCGGGGGCCGTTGTAATGGATGGCCTTTGCCACCAGCTCCTTTCCTGTTCCGGTTTCCCCTGTGATCAGGGTTGTGGTATCCGTTTCCGCAGCCAGACTGATGAGTTCATAGACCTCCCTCATCCTGTGGTTTTTTCCCACGATTTGATGAAAGTCGTACCTTCCCTCTACCTCTTTTCTTAAGGAGATATTCTCTTCTATCAAATCCTGCGTTTGAAAGATCTTTCTCAGGGAGATTTCCAAAAGCTCCAGATCGAATGGTTTCTGTAGAAAATCATATGCCCCTAACTTCATTGCTTTTACTACCTTGGACACCTCTCCGTGGCCGCTGATCATAACCACATAAGTGTGGGGATACAACTTCTTTATCTTCTCCAAGAGCTCCAACCCGTCCATCCTGGGCATCTTCATATCAGCCAGGACAACGGCGAAGTCCATTTTTCTCAGCCTCTCCAAGGCCTCTAACCCATCTTTTGCCATGAATGTATCCATACCCATGGCCTCGAGGGCCGCCTTAAGTTGAACCAGGAATATCTCTTCATCATCGACGATCAGTATCCGCTTCTTCATCTGAGAGGTAACCTTACAATTACTCGGGTTCCTTCACCTGCCTTACTCTCCACCAGTATTTCCCCGTGATGAAGGTCAACTACATTCTTGGCGATGGCCATTCCCAGTCCGATTCCCCTTACCTTGGTGGTATGGAAGGGGTAAAATACCTTCCCGATCTCTGATTCGGGAATTCCGCAGCCGGTATCCGAGAAAATCACTTCCAGGACATCCAATGGTTCCTTTGCTCCCGGTTTCCTAGTGAGCTTAGTGGCAACGGTAAGCTCTCCACCGTCAGGCATGGCATCCATGCCATTCCTTACGATATTCTGAAAGGCCTGTTTTGTCTTGAACCCGTCCACCCACACCTTTCCAAAAGTCGTCCCATAGCTCTTCCTGACTTGGATGTTCGCCCTCTCAAGTTGTTTCTTGCTCTCGAACAAGACCCCATCGATTAGATTATGGATATCCACTTCATGACAATTAAGGCGAATCGGCCTGGTGTAGTCCAGAAGCTCGGTTACAATCCTGTTGAGAGAAGTGACTCCGTTGATAATCCCCTCAAGCGAATCCCTTTCTCCATAATCGACAGGGG
The DNA here is from genome assembly GCA_030643245.1 of Deltaproteobacteria bacterium. Taxonomy (GTDB): domain Bacteria; phylum Desulfobacterota; class UBA8473; order UBA8473; family UBA8473; genus JAUXHQ01. The sequence continues at coordinate 4,293 of DAOWME010000124.1, read as the reverse complement.
AATATTTTCGTAAATACTGGGCTCCGGTGCAGATTTGCTGGAGAGGATTCTTGATCTCATGGGCCCAACGGGCCGCGGCTTGCCCAAGAATGCCCATCTTTTGAGCCTGAATGAGCTCGTCTTCCAAACGCTTTCTTTCTGTGAAATCCTCAATTACCAGAATGAGCCTGGTCTCTTCTCCGGTTATTGTTGGCAATGGTATCTCAAAAGTTCTCACATGAAAAACCTTCTCGCCGGTTTGAGGAGAACTGCACCTCAGCTCCATCCCATATGAAAGTTTATTACCTTTTTGAACCCTCTCCAAGTTTACATCTAAGCCCTCAACAGGGAAGATCTCCCATACATTCTTCCCCTCAGTATCCCCGGCAGTTGTATGGAACATTTCGCAATAGCTCTTGTTTGCCAGTACGACGTTGAACCCCCTATCTAAGACTAGAAGCGCTGATGGAATATAGCTTATTATGTTTTCGCTGAAATCCTTTATAAGAAAGTTCTCCATCATAGTTTGCTGCTGGTTCATTGCCTTTTGAACTACTACCCTCACCTCATCCAGATCCAGTGGTTTTATAAGGTAGGCAAATGCCCCCATATTGAGGGCCTCTATGGAACTCTTGAGAGTAGCATTTCCTGTGATGATGATCCCCTCGGTTCGAGGAGAAATATCCCTGATCTGTCTGAGCACCTCTATACCATCCGTTCCTTTAAGCACTGTGTCTATGAGGACGACATGGAAGAATTTCTGTTCCACCAAGGCTATAGCGTCCGCGCCCGTTTGGACGGTATCCACCTGATACCCCTCCTCGTGAAATAGGTCCCTCAGAATTTCGCAAATGTCTTCACTATCGTCTACGGACAATATGTTTCCTTTGCTCGGCATCTTCTCCTTCAAGTTGAATTCTCCTCATTTTCAAATTAACATATTCAAGCAGTTTTTGCAATTTTTTCTTTCACAACATAAAGGACCTTTGCCTGCAGTGTGGGTGTGATGATCGACCCCATCCCCCAGAATTGCCGGCCTTCAAGTATGTTCCTTGACATAGAGCTGTCGGGTTGTTAATATTCAGTTAAACTGAATTGTAATACTGATTCTCAATCGCTTCTTCGGGGGAACCTTATGAAGAAATCCTATAGCAGCGGCATACCCTACCTGGATAATTTAATGGGTGGAATTTTACTTGGAGATAATGTTGTATGGGCATTAGAGCCAGGGACTTATTTCGATTTTTTTCTGGAATCCTTTTTAACAGTAAAGAATAATGCTCATTTCAAAAATATTTATGTAAGCTTTGATTTTCCCCCATCAAAGGTATACGCTAGATATAAGGACTTTTTCAATGAGGACGATTTTATACTGATAGATGCCTTTACATTTGGCAAAGGAAAGGGCGACAAGTTCTTTCAGTCCTTTTACAAAAACATGTTGACGGAATCCAAACAATTCCGTGTACATTCCATTGAGGACATGAATGAACCTGCTGAATTCATAAGGGTTATCAGCGAATTAGAGGAGGAGTTTAAGGAAGGTAACCTGTGTAAATACGTCTTTGACAGCCTGACGGGGATGCAAGAACTGTGGGGTGAAGAGAAATCGCTCCGTTTCTTTACCTATACCTGCCCCAAACTTTTTGAGTTAAAGGCATTGGCATACTGGCCACTGGCTAAAGACGCTCATTCAAAGGCGTTTTTGGCAAATATAAGTAATATAACTCAATTGGTTATTGATTTGCATTTTCAAGAAGACAGTACCTGTGCATCCAAGTTTCTGAAGTTGGACGGAAGGCCTTCCCATTTATTAAATGTCGTTCATCATTATAACTTTCATGACAACAAGATAAATTTTATTGAAGCTTATGAAAAACCGGATGAGGAAGGTTTTAAGGCAGATAGGTTAGGTTTTCAAGGAAGGGGGCAAAAAGGGGTTCCGAGTTTTTTGCGTAATAGAGATCCTGTAAAGATAGGGGCCCGCATCCGGGATTTTCGACAAAAAGAGAACCTATCCCAGGTTGAATTGGCCAGGATGTTAAATATTACTCCCAGCGCTCTATCCCAGATAGAACACGACCAGAGCCTTCCATCCCTTCAACTCTTTGTAGATATTGCCCGCTTTTTTAGAAAATCCCTTGACTCATTCTTTGTTACAACTCCTGCTTCATTTAAGCCTGAAAGATCCAAGAAGAAATAAAAAATGTAATCCTATTTTAAAAGTTGGCCAGGTCCTTACGTATAAGAAGCAAACGAAGCAAGCAGCCGGCGCTTAACGCAATCCTGTCAACTGCACAGGTCCAAAAATCTGTGGAAAGGATACCCTTGACGTCATTATTGTGATGATGAACTCACAACATAGGGGTTATGTCTTCATTTTTTACGAACAGCAGAAAATAAAAAAAGGCCTTCCAGTGAAGTTTCACTGGAAGGCCTCAATCACTTAGCTGCCTTGTGATTATGAATTGAGTATTTTCATCGCACTTTCATCATTCACATCAGAGACATGCGGAATACCTGTTTCTTGTGCAGTTTCTCTGTTACCTGAAAAGATATCGTTCCGTTCGATCTGGTCAAGAGAGAACTTTCTTGCACCTGCCATAAGCTGCTGCATACCGCATGAAAGTTTGTCAGCCAGGGTGCAAAAAGCAATAGCGCCGTAAGGAATATTTTTCATTTCACTCTTGCCCAGCTTTTTCTCTAAATCAAAATATGAGGCAAATATTTCTTTTACGTTGTTTCCAATTTCCCGTACCGTTTTGGGTAATTCCGACCAGTGGCCGTTGACTACTGGCCTTCTTTCATGATGGAGCGCTCCTTCGATATTTGAGCCTACAAATCCCGGAATCATAATCGCTCTTCCCATGCAAACGAGCTTTGTGAAAGGCGCGCCCAGCGCAAGCGCTTTGAATATATGGTCTTCAAGCGCAAAACCACCGGCAAAAGACATATCCACGACCTTTTCTCCTTTTGCAGCCAGAATGCTTGCATACTCATAGGCCTTTGAATGCAGGTTGATTGACGGCACTCCCCAGCTCTGCATCATATTCCAGGGGCTCATCCCGGTTCCGCCGCCGGAACCGTCTATGGTAAGCAGATCACATTTTGCATCCGTGGCAAATTTGATCGCCATTGCAAGTTCTTCCATACCGTAGGAACCGGTTTTTAATGTAATTCTTTTAAAACCTATGCCGCGAAGATATTCAACAGAGTTCATAAACTCGTTGCGCACCTGCTCCACTGTGTTTAGATTCGTGTTGCCGAGGCGGCTATGTCGGGCAAAGGATTTAATGGAGCCTGTTTCAAAGGCCTGTTGAACTTCGGGCAGTGTGGGATCCGGATCGACCACATAGCCGCGTTCCTTCAGAAAAACGGCATAGTCAAGACTGGTAACCTGAATTTCACCGCCGATATCCTTGGCGCCCTGGCCCCATTTCAATTCGATGATGCATTTATCTCCATACTTATCAACTACAAATTCCGCAACGCCATTACGGGTATCTTCAACATTAAGTTGAACGATTATGGCGCCGTAACCGTCGTAGTAACGAAGATAACCATCTATACGTCTTTCCAGTTCAGGGGCGCCCTTGATTTTGCCTTTTCTGGTATCGCCGGACTTGATTTCCGATTTACGGTCAACCCCGACAACATTCTCGCCGATAACAACGGGGATACCTACCAGCGCTCCACCTATTGCAAATGAATCCCAGTACTTCTCGGCAACAAATGTTGATCCGAGGGCGCCTGTCATAAGAGGCATACGGATTTTCGTTTTTACTTCGTTGCCGAACTCGGTTTCAAGACTTACATTTGGAAAGATACAGTCATCCGGATTATTGGTCAGTCCCTCACTGAGGCCATGAGATCCATAGGCATACCCCTGTATTCGAAGTGAATTATAGGAAACTCCGACATGAGTGGTATTATCGGCTCCGGCTGTTACTATGCCGAAACTTCTTGGATAGAGCAGTTTTCTGCCCACAAGGCTGGAAAGCCATGTTTCACATTTGCCCTGGCAATCAGCCCTGCAGAGTGTGCAAAGGCTTGATTCGGCAGTATTGCCTCGATTAATGGTTCCGAGCACGTCATTACTTTTTGAAAATCGCACTTTTTAAAACCTCCTTCTATATTGTTAGTATTAAATAAAGGCTCTATATGGATTCCAGGTTGGTACATCAATATCCACATTTAGCCTTTGCAATCAGTTGATATGCCGACACGTAACCTATTGTTTTATTTGCACTTTATGTTACCTGCCTCTTGTGGCAAAGCCTTAGGGTAAGTCAAAAACAGTCACCAGCCTGGAAT
>DAOWME010000232.1 GCA_030643245.1 Deltaproteobacteria bacterium | reverse complement strand
TTCCCGCCTTCGCGGGAATGACAATAAAGAAATAGTGCATAAAGTTCCGTCTTTCCCGCGAAGGCGGGAATCCAGTCGGGAAACGAAAAAAAATGAATTATCAATTTAATTCAAAAAGTGTAAACTACTTTTGATTTGTCATGAAGGATGCTAAAAAATATGAGCATTTTATGATTGCTCATTACTATCCCTAAAAATAATTATATCTATTTAAATGAGCTTGTCAATGATTTTTGATTGTCTGGCATAAAAGATGATAAGTGAACATACGAAAACTGTTTCACAGGTTGGAAATACGGTTGGAAATCAAAGTTGGAAAAACAAGAAAGGGCTAGCAAAAACTCGCTAGCCCTTTATTTTGATGGTAGTCCCAACGGGAATCGAACCCGTGTTTTCGGCGTGAGAGGCCGATGTCCTAGGCCACTAGACGATGGGACCATGCTAAATTTGAATTTCATTTATCAGAAATTATACAATAGGAAGAGCTGATAGTCAATCACAAATATTCGCCGGGGGCAACCCACCCTACCCTCTTTTCTTTGAAGAGTCAGATATTGAGGGGCGTCCCGGTTAAGAGTTCAGTATGGAGACAGCCGCCTTTCCGATCTCTGCCGGGTTCTCTACAACCTTTATCCCCGCGTCTCCCCATGCCTTCATCTTCTCCGCGGCAGTTCCCTTTCCACCTGATATTATGGCGCCGGCATGTCCCATCCTTTTGCCCGGAGGGGCAGTCTGACCCGCAATGAAACCAACCAACGGTTTAGTCATCTTCTCTTCCACAAACCTGGCGGCTTCCTCCTCTGCATTTCCTCCTATCTCACCTATAATTGCAACCAGGTCTGTCGCGGGATCGGCCTCGAACAATTCCAGCATATCCACAAACGTAGACCCTACTATGGGGTCTCCCCCTATCCCGACCGACGTGGTCTGGCCTATTCCGAGGTTGGTCAACATGTTTATTACTTCGTACGTTAGTGTGCCACTGCGCGATATTACCCCGACATTTCCCTCCTTATGGATAAAGTTCGGCATAAAACCGATCTTGCCCACACCCGGTGTTGTAATCCCCGGGCAGTTTGGCCCGATAAGGTAAGAGCCCGTTCCCTTCAAGGCCTTTTTCACCCTCACCATCTCCAAAGCAGGGATACCTTCTGTCATGCAGACTATGAGTTTAATGCCGGCCTCTATCGATTCCAGGATAGCATCAGGAGCGAAAGCTGCAGGGACGTAGATACCGGAAGCGTTAGCCCCCTCGTTTACCACGGCATCGATAACACGGTTGTATACCGGGATGCCGTCAACGTCTGTCCCGCCCTTCCCGGGGGTTACGCCGGCCACTACCTTACTGCCGAACTCTACTGCTTCCCTGGCATGGAAGCTCCCTTCACCTCCTGTGATCCCTTGAATAACTATCCGGCTCTCTTCATTCAACAGAATACTCATCTAATCCTCCTCAGCTGCCTTCTATACTAAAGCCACTACCTTCTCCGCTGCCTCAAAAAGCCCCTCCGCCACTTCAAACTTCAGGCTGGACTCTTGAAGGAGCTTTCTGCCCTCCTCTACATTGGTGCCCTGTAACCTGACCACCATCGGCAGAGTAAGGTTCATATTTGTGGCAGCTTCAATTACTCCGCTGGCTACCCTGTCACATCGAAGGATCCCCCCGAATATATTTACCAATATCGCCTTAACGTTCTTGTCAGAGGTCAGAATCCTGAATGCTTTTTCAATGCTTTCTGCGGAAGCGCCCCCCCCAACATCGAGAAAGTTGGCCGGTTCTCCTCCTGCGAGTTTTATGAGGTCCATGGTTGCCATGGCAAGGCCGGCCCCATTCACCATACAGCCCACGTTTCCATCTAGCTTTATGTAATTTACCCCGGCATTCGATGCCTTCAACTCCAGGGGCTCTTCTTCATCCACATCCCTCAGTTCCTTAATCTCCGGATGGCGGTACAGTCCGTCGTCATCGAAATTGATCTTGGCATCCAGGGCTAATAATTCTCCGTCCTTGGTTAGGAGGAGTGGATTGATCTCCACCAGGGATGCATCCTTTTCCACAAAGAGCCTGTACAGGCTTTCTATGATCTTCGATGCCTTGCCAACAACGGGTTTATTCATGCCCAACCCATAAGCTATCTTACGTCCCTGAAAACCGCTAAAGCTACCGACCGGATTTGCCCCTACCTTGATGATCTTTTCAGGGGTCTTGGAGGCAACCTCTTCGATCTCCATGCCTCCCGCCTCCGAGGCCATGATCACCGGCTGTTCCTGATCCGCGGCCCTGTCAATGGCAATCCCCAGATATAACTCTTTCTCTATGTCCAGGGCCTCCTCCACCAGGACCGTCTTTACCTTCTTTCCCTCCGGACCCGTCTGGTGTGTAACAAGGTTCATCCCGATTATTTCTCCGGCCACTTTCTCCGCTTCTTCAGGAGAATCAGCCGTCTTTACTCCCCCGCCTTTTCCCCTGCCACCGGCATGAATCTGGGCTTTTACAACAACCCTCTTCCCTATTCTCTCAGCTATATTTCTCACTTCCTCAGGGGTTGTTGCCACATCTCCTTCCGGGATGGGTATACCATAATCCTTAAATATCTTCTTAGCCTGGTATTCGTGAATCTTCATTCTGATCCCACCTCTTCTGCTCTTGGTTTGAGGTGTCCAAAGAAATGCTACCGTGCATACCTTTTTACACCTTCAACATAAAGATTGCCGCCGTAAACATCCTGTGCTACTATCGCAGGGAAATCCTCCACTTCCAACCTCCTGATAGCCTCAGGCCCCAGGTCCTCATAAGCTATCACTTCACTTTTCTTGATCGCTTTGGCAAGAAGCGCTCCTGCCCCACCAACCGTAGCAAAGTACACACACTTATATTTCATCATTGCATCTACTACCCCTTGAGACCTCGGTCCTTTTCCAACCATCCCCTTCAAGCCTTTAGCTATAAGGTAAGGTGAGGAAGGGTCCATTCGGTAGCTGCTTGTGGGACCGGCAGAGCCTATTACATGGCCAGGCCTGGCAGGACTTGGCCCCACATAATATATGACCTGACCCGAAAGATCAAAAGGGAGCTCCTTGCCCTCTTTAATCAAATCAACCAATCTTCTGTGGGCGGCGTCTCGCGCCGTATATACAACTCCGTCGAATAAAACCCGATCTCCCATCCTCAGCTTCTCAACATCCTGGTCTGAAAGAGGGGTGGAAAGCATTATCGCTCTGATCATCGTAGATGGCCCCTTCTCGAATTAAAGAATCGCCTCTTTGTGCCTGTGGGCATGGCAATTGATATTTATGGCTACAAGTAGACTTGCTATGTGACAGGGGAAAGTCTCGATATGAACTGCAAGCGCCGTGGTTCGTCCACCTAACCCCATGGGGCCGATACCCAGGTCATTTATGTCCTTCAAGAGTTCTTTTTCAATCTTTGCCAACTCCGGGTGTGTACTGGGTTTTCCAACCGGTCTCAAGAGGGCTTTCTTAGCGAGGAGGGCGGTTTGCTCAAATGTTCCTCCAATCCCCACTCCCACGATAATCGGTGGGCATGCATTGCCACTCGATTCTCTCACTCTGGTGACAACAAAATCCTTGAATCCCTCCACACCGTCCGACGGTCTTAACCTAGTCACACCACTCATATTCTCGGCTCCGCCGCCCTTAGGGACTACTATCAACTTGAGTTTATCTCCGGGCACAAGGTCGAAGTGGATAACTGCCGGGGTATTGTCACCCGTATTCTCTCTTGTAAAGGGGTCACACATGGAATTTCTCAGGTATCCCTCTTTGTATCCCCGCCTGACACCCTCATTAATCACTTTTTTCAGGTTCCCTCCTTTAACCCTGACATCTTCCCCCATTTCAACAAAGACAACGGCAATCCCCGTGTCCTGACATATGGGGACCCTCTCTTCTCGAGCGATCTCAGCATTCCTCAGTATAATTCCCAGAACAGCTTTCCCACTGGGAGAATCCTCTCTTTCACGCGCCACTCGCAAGGCGGACAATAGACACTCGGGAACTTCGCAATTGGCATCTATGCAAAGATCTTTTACTTTTTCAATAACGGTGTTTGCCTCGATCTCTCTCATATCCTCCTCGCAAGTGAGGTTCTCCGTCCACAATACGCAGAGACAGGAAGTCTATGCGGAGCCCACTTAGGGCCTGGCTGGGCCCAAATAACCCAGGGAAGATTTCTGATGACGTGCGTCAACACGAAAATCTCCAGCAAAAGCGAAAACCAAATCCTGATGCAATCTTGAATAAGGGGCGAGGCCGAAATAACTTCCTCAAGTTGGCGCTCAGATTTAGGTCAGATTTGTTCGATCTGAAAATACAAAACCACAGGAATAGTCTTACCTATTTCGAGGATTTTGTGTTTGAAGATCGGTCAAAGATGGCCT
>DAOWME010000147.1 GCA_030643245.1 Deltaproteobacteria bacterium | reverse complement strand
TGGTCAAGTTTACCGCTTGCCGCCTACTTGCTTCGTTTGCTTCTTATGAACTACAGTCTTGCATATGGCTGAATGTGTAATGGGATGAAAAGTCTCGTATATCTATTTAAAAAGTTGGCCAGGTCCTTACGTATAAGAAGCAAACGAAGCAAGCAGCCGGCGCTTAACGCAATCCTGCTCAACTGCACAGGTCCAAATTTTGCGGTTCCTTGTTCTGCGGTTTGATGTTCAATATATGTAGCTGAAGAACCAACCTCGAAAAGTTTAAACAGGCAAATGAAGGATGCCGATTTTCAGATATTTAATTTCCTGAAAGACTATATACTGCTCCAACTTAGGTCTTTCTTGGCACATAAATTGCTCAACATATTATAGCAATCGAGTGAGTCAAGACGACATGAGCTGTTAAGCTGTTAAGCTGTTGAGCTATTAAGCAATAAGTATCTAAGTCTTTTTTTACTTATCAGCTTATCAGATGTACTCCACTTTGGGCATTTACTTTATTAGAAGTAACACCTGTGAAATTAGCAAAAATCATGCCCGGAAAAACCAAAGTTGGAGTACTATAGTACATTTTATACCATGTTATCCAAATTCTGGATTTTTTTCAAAAATCTCATGGAGTTCGGCTCTTTTCCCATCTGACAACGAATAAAACTCGTGAGTGCATCTTCACTTTCCCTCAAGGCTTGTTTTGAAAATACCAGCCGGTGTACCTTCTTGAATTCCATATCCCTTGCCAGAATCAACATCCTTAAGGTTCCGGTAGATGTAGGAGAAAGCTTTCCCAGGTTAGTCGAGCAAGTGTTACACACGATCCCGCCCCTAAGCGGGCTGAACCAAAACCTCTCCTTGTTGGACAACATTTGCCCACAGACCAAACATCTCTCTAACTGTGGTTGGTATCCTAGGAGAGAGAGGACACGTATCTCAAATATCCTCGCAATACCTGTGCCAAGGTCTTGACAGTTAATCAGGGACAATGAATCAGCAAGGAGACTAAACACCGCTGCGTTTTTTTCTCTCTCGCCCATTAAACCATCAATCAGTTCAAGAAAATAGCTTCCACATGCAACCTTTTTAATATCCTTCTGAATTCGCGCATATGTTTCGATCATATTACAGTTATTTATCCTTGCCAAGCCCAGGTTTTCCTTCTCGAAAAAAAAGAGGTTGCTATGGGAAAACAACTCAAGGGAATTCCCAAACCTCTTCTTACTTTTCTTGGCGCCTTTTGCAATACCTCGTAGTTTTCCAAAGCCTCGCGTAAAGAAGGTCACAATCTTATCGGACTCGCTAAAATCCATAGACCGGACAACAATAGCCTCGGTCCTGTGAAGCGGCATAAAGACGGACTCCTTCTTGAACGTTTCCAAACACGTTCTAAACAATATACTTTAGAAAGACAGTTGCGGTGCTCAGATAGATAACAATACCTGTAATGTCATTGGCAGTGGTAACAAACGGACCGGAGGCGATAGCAGGATCAATGTTCAGTCTCTTGAATACGGCCGGTATCAAGGTACCTATCGTCGACGCCACCGTAATGGCAATAAACATGGCAAACCCAACTATTAGCCCCAAAACTGGGGTGCCATGCCAGAAGGGGGCAACCAGCCCCACTAGACCCCCGCATGCAAAACCCATTATGGCACCTATCCTTACCTCTTTGAAAAGTACACTCCCGATCTGAGAAAGATCAATACGGCCTATGGCCATGCCACGGACCACAATGGAAGACGTCTGAATGCCCACATTACCACCCATGCCTGTAATGACGGGGATAAAGGTCACCAGGGCCAGGGCGTCCCTGATGGTCATTTCAAAGAACCACATGAGATAACCCGTGATCAGACCACCCGCTAAGTTTATCAAGAGCCATGGCAATCTCTTTTGAGATATCCTCAACACCTTTGGGCCGTAAACCAGTTCTTCAATCTCACCCATCCCTCCCATCTTCAGGAAGTCCTCAGAGGTCTCCTCCTCCATCACATCAACGACATCATCGATGGTAACCCTTCCCAGAAGCGTACCTGACGAATCGGTCACAGGGATGGATATCAGGTCGTACTTCTGAATTATCCCCGCCACCTCTTCTTGATCAACATCCACATCAACCTTGACAGGATCTACAGTCATCACGTCTGATATCCTGGTGTTTGAGTTGGCCAGGATTAACCTGCGAAGAGGTAATATCCCTGTCAATCTATTTTTATCGTCGGTGACAAAAACATTGTGAAAATCCTCCACCTCCTTGCCAAAAGACCTTATATGATTGATCGCAGCTTCCACAGTAATACTGTCGGCGACAGAGACTAACTCCGCCTGCATTATCCCGCCGGCTGTTTCTTTACCATATCGGAGGAGTTTTTGAACCTGCCTGGAATCCTCTTGGTCGATCTCTCCAAGTATTGACTTGGCCTTATCATCCGACAGCAACCCTATAATATCGGCAGCATCATCCGTCTCCATCTGATCCACGATCCGGACCAGTCTTTCCCGCGAAACGTTGTATAGAATCTGTCGAATGTAGGTGTCATCGACCTTTACGATAACCTCAGCAGCCGTCTCCACGTCCAGTAAAGCAAAGATCTCCCTCTTTTCGCTCTTTTCGAGACTATTGATAAGTATGGCAATGTCAGCGGGATGAAGTTTAGATAAACAGCCGGCGATCTCCTCAACCTTGTTCAATTCTATCAAGCTTTGAATCTCGGTTATATTTTCTTTACCTTCAGTCATAGAGAACCCATAGGACAAGTTAAATATAGGTCAACCATCTATTGTACTTCTGTTCTTTCCCATGTATGATGTCAAAGAATGTGCCCTGGATGTCCAGGGTAATCTTGCCGGGTTTGCCACTACCGATACTTCTGTTATCCACCTCTCTTATGGGAGTGATCTCTGCGGCTGTCCCGGTAAAGAAGGCCTCCTCGGCAGTATAAAGTTCATCTCGAGTAAACCTCTCTTCAATTACCTTTATCCCCCTATTCAAGGCGATAGATATGACAGAATCCCTTGTAATTCCCGGTAGCACAGATGTGAGAGGGGGAGTTTTCAAATCACCAGCCTCAACTATAAAGATATTTTCACCCGTAGCTTCGCAAACATATCCCTCGGTGTCCAGAATGACTGCTTCGTCATAACCATCCTGTACTACCTCCCTTTTGGCCAGGACCGAATTTACATAATTTCCACAAATCTTTGCCTTCGTCATCATGATATTCACGTGATGGCGAGTAAATGATGAGGTCTTAACCCTTATCCCCTTTTTCAGCCCTTCATCTCCCAGATAAGCCCCCCATTCCCAAACAGCAATAGCCACCCTCACCCGGTTGTCCTGAGGGTGGATCCCCATAGCTCCATCACCGATAAACACAATAGGCCTTATGTAAATCTCTTTTAATCCATTGGCCTTGACGGTTTCAATAATAGCATCGGTTATCTCTTCCTTGTTAAAGGGGATTGCCATCTGTCCTATATGAGCTGAATTGAAAAAACGGTCCACATGTTCCTTCAATCTGAAAATCGCAGAATTTCCATCAGCACACAGATAACACCTGATGCCCTCAAAGGCACCCAACCCGTAATGCAACGTATGACTCAGAATATGTACATTGGCATCTTCCCAATCAACAAGTTTCCCATCTATCCATATCTTCTTTACCTTTTCTACCATTAAGGTCTTCCTCCTTTTTTAACAGTCTTGCTTTCCTCGACAAGATGCAACCCAACCCTGGTCCAACTCCGCTTGTTTTCATCGAAGAACGGACCACTTTATCTTTTATAGATGGGTGCTAGTGAGTAATCTGGTATGAATGATTACCGTTTGACCGGATGATCAAGACCAGGGGCAAGGCTTAAATAACTTCTACATTTCGGCTTCGCCTCTAGCAAAGGGTTATCAAAATATACCAGGAAAAATGGCAAGTCAAATTTTTTCCCGTCTGTACTGTCTAACCCTCTTTTAATCCCTTCAAACTATCTGAGTAGGGGTTGGTTACGACACCCTTCTCAGTAATAATAGCCGTGACAAGCGCGTTGGGAGTGACGTCAAAGGCAGGATTTAAGACCTTTACACCTTTAGGGGTCATCCGTTTACCCCCGATATGCGTTACCTCACTTTCAGCTCTCATCTCAATGGGGATTTCTCCACCGCTCTTAAGGGTTAGATCAAGGGTAGATATGGGGGCAGCCACATAAAAGGGGATACCGTGTTCTTTCGCCAGAACCGCCACAGTATATGTACCTATCTTGTTTGCGACGTCGCCGTTTCCAACAATCCTGTCTGCCCCTACTATCACCAAATCGATCATCTGCTTCTTCATAAAATAACCAACCATATTATCAGTTATAAGGGTAATGGGGATATTGTCTTTCACCAGTTCCCAGGCGGTCAACCTGGCCCCCTGGAGTAATGGGCGTGTCTCACCTGCAAACACCTTTATGCTCTTATTTTCTGCCCATGCAGTTCGAATGATACCCAGGGCAGTGCCAAAACCCGCTGTGGCAAGTGCCCCCGCATTACAATGTGTAAGGATCGTATTGTTCTCCATAATAAAGACCTGCCCATTGATCCCAATCTGACGATTGATAGCGATATCATCTTCACAAATTTTCAAAGCCTCTATTTCAAGAAGTCCTTTTAAGCCCTTTACATCTAAGTATTTTTGGGCTTTGACCAGCGCTAACATCCTTTCAATTGCCCAAAATAGATTGATCGCTGTGGGACGTGTCTCCAACAGAACATTACAAATCAGACTTAACTCATCAATGAATTCTTCACGGTTATCAGTATCTATAGCCTTTGCACCCAGCGCAACCCCCATAGCAGCGGCGACCCCAATAGCGGGAGCCCCTCTTATCTTCAACTCTTTGATGGCCCTTGCAACAGCGAGATAGTCTTTACATTCAATAAGAACCTCCTCATTGGGCAATTTCGTCTGGTCAATTAATACTACTATACCCTCCTTCCACTCTATAGTCCTAAACGTCATAGGCTTTCCTTATCGATCAAGTCTCCCTCTCAGAATCTCATTAACCAATTTGGGGTTTGCCTTGCCCTTTGTCTCCTTCATAACCTGTCCTACAAAGAAACCAAGCAGCTTAGACTTCCCCTTCTTATAGTCTTCCACCTCTGTGGCATTCCCTGACAGCACCTTTTCAATGATCCTGTCCAGTTCTTCTTCGTCGGTTAACTGTAAAAGATCCTTCTCTCGCACTAGCTTTTCGGGGTCTTCCCCGGAGAGGTACATCTCCTCGAATACGGTCTTAGCGATCTTTCCACTGATAGTGCCATCTTCTATCATCTTCAACATTTTGGCCAAATACCGTGGGGTTACCGGGCAGTCTTCAATATCTCTATCATCCCCCTTTAATCGCCGCAATAGTTCTCCCATCACCCAGTTACTGACTACCTTCGGACTTGGGAACAGCCTGACAGATTCTTCATAATAATCTGCCAGGGATTTTGATGAGGTAAGCACCTCAGCATCGTACTCCGGAACTTGATATTCCTTTATAAATCGGTCCCTTTTCTCCTGGGGTAATTCCGGCAAGCTTCCCCTCACCACTTCGATCCAGTCATCGTCGATTATCAAGGGTACCAGATCGGGGTCCGGAAAATATCTATAATCATGGGCCTCTTCTTTCCCCCGCATAGAAAGAGTAACTCCCTTAGCTGCATCCCACAACCTTGTCTCCTGAATCACTTCGCTCCCATCATCAAGGATATTTGTCTGCCTTCTGATCTCATACTCCAAGGCCCTTTGAACGTTCTTAAATGAGTTCATGTTTTTGAGTTCAGTCCTCGTCCCTAACCGCTGTTGTCCTACAGGACGAAGTGATATATTAGCATCGCATCGAAAGCTTCCCTCTTCCATATTTCCATCACAGACCTCAAGGTACTGTAGGATACCCCTCAGATTCTTTAAGTATTCACTTGCCTCCTCCGGCGTCCTAATCTCTGGTTCGCTTACTATCTCAATTAGGGGAACACCTGTCCTGTTTAAATCAACATAACTATACGAATCAGCTTCCATCCTTTCATCGTGGAGGAGTTTCCCTGCATCCTCTTCCATATGGATCCGTGCAACCCCTATCCTCTTTGACTTACCATTTGTAGTAACCTCAACATATCCGTGCTCCGCCAAGGGTAATTCATATTGGGATATCTGATATCCCTTTGGCAAATCCGGATAGAAATAGTTCTTTCTTGCAAAGCGACTGTAATGGGCAATTTCACAATGAACCGCCAATCCCACCCTCAACGCGAAATCCACGACTTTCCTATTCAAGACAGGAAGTACTCCAGGCATCCCTAAACAGACAGGACACGTATGCGTGTTAGGTTCTGCCCCGAATACTGTTGAGCAACTGCAGAATATTTTACTCTTCGTTAGTAGCTGAGCGTGAACCTCCAACCCTATTATAACCTCGAATTCCACGTTAATCACCCTCTCCAACTGAAAACACTTACCGCAGGAAACACACTCCATACTCTCAGCTAACGCCTATGTCCAGCCTAAAAATACCCTTAACAAACCTTCGCTATTTTTAACGTTTTTTTCCTTTATTGTCAAACACTTTCTATCCTGTGCAGCAATTCCAATTATGGCTAACCATCTAATTAAACAACATGTTTCTTACTCCTTGCCGGCTACTCTCGTCAAAGATCCCTCCATGGCTTCCTGCCCAGCTATTGTATAGTTTCCATCCAGAAATGGCCCTTTTTCCCCTGAGCTGTGTTCTTCTCAGGTTTCCGCCTGCGACGTACGATCATGTATGCCTCGGAGCAAACCATCGTGCGGCCTTGCTCAGAGAAAAAATTGCTCATTTCTGAATTGGAAACCAACTCGTGCCCTTTTCTCAAGAAGTCCATTTATGGATGAACACTGTATAGGTTTTCAAATATTAGTGTTCTATGTCAAGACATATTATATTTCACAAGGTCAGAGGGAGGAATCCGAGTAAGTCGTACATTTTTAGTACGTCGTCGAGGATTCCGACCGATAACGCAGTGAAATTTAATATATGGAAGTCTATAGTACATTAATGGCCGAAGTTTCCGGAAGCCCATTGAAGGCTTCTTCAAAGGACGTCAGGAAGTTGAACCGAAACAGATGATAAAGGGCCGCGACCCTATCTCTCCATGTAATCTTCTTCCCCTGTAATCGCGTCCTTGGGTAGTAAGGGACGTGGCCGAAATAACTTCCCCATTTAGGCGCTCAGATTTAACCACACAAGTAAAAGTGATTCATTGTATAGAAATCAAGCAAAAAAACAAGTATTATCTGAGTTTTCCCTCGTGGGAAATATAGATATTCTTGGCATCCTTCCTTTGCCGGTTTACATGAAAGATGCAATATTCTTTGGCTCTATATGCTTGAGTTTTCGAAAAATAGTTGGCCGGAAAAACAAGGATTTGGAATGATTTTTGCCACAGGTGTCCTAAACTTGTCCCCTCGAAGGAGGGGAAGTAGTATAGATGGAAAGCATACGGTACTACCGGACGTCATTCCCGCG
>DAOWME010000132.1 GCA_030643245.1 Deltaproteobacteria bacterium | reverse complement strand
TGTAGTTCCAAAACCTATAGGTTAAATTTAGTAGCTTTAGACTGTTCTTTCTTTATGCTCATTTAGATGCGAGTTCTGCACGGGTTAAAATTTAACCACCGTTGAAGCAGCCATAATTTAAAAAGTGTAAACCGATGTATGAAGGATGCCGACTATTCCTGTGGTTTTGTATTTTCAGATCGAACAAAACTGAGCGCCAACTTGAGGAAGTTATTTCGACCTCGCCCATTATTTCGACGGCTCATTTTTCTACATCACCCCGTATGCAATTGAAGTGATTTTCTCAATGCCGTTACAAAACGGCAAAACACCTTAGTTTTTTTTCGGCCTGCCGGAGCAGTCAGATTATCAAACATCACCTTTCTCAAGCCTTCAGATATTTCTAATTGAGCTCCTCGTCCGCTCCTCCCTCGATTACAGATATTTTCAGGGTTTTCCCCTCGTAACCCCGGCCTTGGACTCTCCTCTGCAACAAATCCCGCTTCGATGAGGGCCTTTTTCAACTTTTTTTTGAGCTCACGGTCTTTGCCTCCAATATTAACCACTTGTTTCTTGTCATTGCATCCATGGATTGCCAGGACAGTATTCTCCCCCTTTATAGCGTTGATTCCCAGAGGTTCATCGAACCTGTTGCTCGTGATATGGAGATGGATGTTTCCTGTGTTCTTTATGCCCTTGAAACAATAGAAGGTATGCTCAGCGCCGGCAATCCCATCGGCGATATCCACAGTTCCAGGCTCTATGCCTCCACCGTGTGGAGCAATGACAGCAATCCCCGAAGTACCCTTTCTAAATCGAAGTTCGTAATCTACTCCTTCTTTCTCCTGTTGCTGCAACTCTTCGTAATTACCGTATTTGTCCATACTGTAGGTTTTCAGATATTAATTGGCCTGACATCTCCCAATGGTTAGCGAGTTCGACCGACAGATGTTCCTCCGGCCCCTCTGGGTTGAGAGCAACTGTGAACAGGACAGGATGGACAGTAGGGCCTGTTGGAAAAAGCCCTGTCCCAGAGTTTTAAACATCCTTGAGGTATTGGACGAGACGACCGCGCTGGAAATCCATCTTTTCGAATAAACTCTTTAATTGGCTGTCGTGTTCATCAACCATCGTCCGAACCGTTCTTATTCCCTTAGAACGGCACGCGTCTAACAACGCTTGAATGAGTCTTGTAGCAACGCCTTGATGCTGGTAGTCAGGGTCGATGCCGACAGTCAGGATAGCGCATGCCTCAATGACCTCTTCTGGTATGCAGGTGAGTGTGGCTAAAACAAAACCGATAACTTGTGCCTCCGTTTCAGCGACAAAGCTTAGGGCCAAATTCCCTCCGATTATCTGATTGACCTCGTAGGTGATGGCCCTCTGCATGCCACTTATTTTTCGGTCAATAGATAAGATCGCATTAACGTCCTCGGGCTCCATAGGCCGAAAGGTCAGTTCATCTCCTTTCTTTTCCATAACTATTACCTCCTGTGAATCTGTTATTGCCACTCCCATCAAAGACCTATTCATAGGTTGACACTAACGTAGCAATATCCATGAGAGTTGTAAAGGATTTATGAGGCATACGCTAAAGAAAATTTTGATTTGGAGGGATTGAGTTGAGGTAATTAGGGACGGGGACGAAATAACTATACGAAGAAGAGATAGGGGGATCGCTGTAAAAAAGAAGTCCCCCTTTTAAAAAGGGGGACTCACCAGGCGGGTTGTAATGGAATCTGGTCCTTTCCGAAACAGACAAGGGTAGGGGAAAGACCACGAAGTTGATCTGCACGCTACAGTCCTACCTCATACGCTACTCTCTCTCGACATGAATCAGGAGAACCAAAAAGGGGTATCCCCTGCCTGGCACGGCGGTAATACAGACCCATATCATGCTCTCTCGTGGTACCGATGCCACCGAAAATTTGAACCCCCGTACGAGTGACGCGGTTGTATACTTCACTCATTCTTGCGTTTGCCATAGCCACTTCCTTTGCACATCTTGCTCCTTGATCTATAAGCCAGGCTGCGTGGTATACGAGTCTCTTGGCGTGGCCGATTTCAGTCCACATCTCAGCCAGATAATGCTGGATGATTCCAAAGCTGCCGATAGGCTTGCCAAACTGGACCCTCTCTTTCACATAGTCGACACAGTTCTCTACCGTCCAATCCGCGCCTCCTATCATCTCAGCACATTTCGCTATGACAGCCCGGTCAAGGGCTTTTCTTACAGTAGGCCAGCCGGCATTCAATTCACCAAGCATATTCTCTTTCGGTACCAACACGTCCTCCAGGACAACCTCCGTCTGCTTGTCATCCGCAATGGTGGGCAGGGGTGTGATTTTTATCCCCTGGCTCTTGGCATCTACCAGAAAGATGGAGATGCTTTCCTCCGGAGGTGACAAAGGATTAGTCTTGGCTACGCAGAGAAAATAATCAACCACCTGGGCATCGTGAACGAATAATTTGGTGCCGTTAATGATATATTGACCTTCATCCTCCACAGCCTTTGTGGCGATCCCGACGGCATCATAGGTTGCGCTGGGCTCAGTTAAAGCCAATGTAAATATCTTCTCCCCGGCCGCTATCTTGGGCAGAAATTCCTTCTTCTGCTCCTCGCGACCGGCATCCAGGAGCACGAAGCTGCAGGTTACGGTGGAAAAGAACGGGGAAACCAGGCAAGCACGTCCCATCTCTTCCATTAGGACGACCAAATCCATAAATGTGCAACTGCTGCCTCCATACTCCTCCGGGATGATCAACCCCATCCATCCCAGTTCTGCCATGTTCTTCCATATGTCAGACCGAAAGCCGGTAAGGTCCTCCTCCATTTCTCTAACCAATGTCTTGGGAAACTCCTTTTCCAGGAAGTCATGAGCCATCTTCCTTAATATCCCCTGCTCTTCACTAAAACCGAAATCCATATTTCCCCCTTTCAATGGAATATGATGACCATTCGCCTTGTACGCCCGCAGGTGGCCCCCTACTGTTTTGTCGGGGAAAAACCGCGGCGCTATGATTTCATAAGTGGAATTCTTTCAGACGGATTACCAGGTTGTCTTTTAACTTCGAGGCAGCTTGAGCCCCGACCAGGCTATCACATTCTTCCTTATTTCCGTTGTGCCCCCTGCTATGGTAAACCCGGAATGCCACTGGCAAAGGTCTTGAAACTTCCCATACAGGGGCGCCCATCTTGACTCCTTTGTTACTGTACCGTAGAGTCCCATGATCTCCATCGCGCTGTTGGCCAGGCGCAGATTAAGCTCGTTGGCGTAATAACCGCATGCGGCGGCCTCTGCTGCGACATCCTTGCCCTTGCTTTGAAGCCAGCCAACATAATAAGCGAACTTCGGAGCCGCCTCATAGTCAATGAGGAACTCGGCGAGTTTTTGACGGATCAGAGGTTTCCTGGCCAATATCTCGCCACCCTCTTCTGTATGCTTGCAGCACTCTATCAAATCTTCCAGGTCTCGCTTCCCTGAAACGGCGGCGGCTATGTTGGCACGGGCGTAGTTTCTCCCAGCCATCATGACGTACCATCCTTTGTTGATCTTCCCAACTATATTTTCCTCGGGCACGCGGAAATCATCTATAAATGTCTCGTTATAAAAATGGCTCCCATTCATGAAGATCAATGGGCGAAATTCAATACCGGGCCCGATCTTATTGATGAAGAAGGTAAGTCCTTTGTGCCTTGGTTCATTGGGGTCAGTCCTTGCGAGGATAAAGATGTGGTCAGCGCGGTGGGCGCCGCTCGTCCATACCTTTTGCCCATTGATGACATAGTCGTTGCCGTCCGCCACCGCTGTGGTGGAGACAGTAGCCAGGTCAGAGCCTGCATTGGGTTCACTTAGGCCCTCAGCCCAATTTATTTCGGCCCTTGCTATCTTTGGAAGCCACTCCTTCTTCTGGTCCTCCGTTCCGTATTCCATAATGCCAGCTGCCACGGTCATAAAGTGAAAAGGGAGGGCCGGTACCCTGTAGTAAGCCATCACCTCATTGAAGATCAACTGCTCAATAGGCCCGTGCCCATGTCCGCCATATTCTTTTGGCCATGGCAGACACAACCAACCCTTTCCAGCCACCTTGTCGACTACAGACCGGTGGTAAGCCCACCCTTCGTCTGATTCTTCGGCAGCGAGGCCGCCTATCCAGCCCTCGGGTTCTCTCTTCACCTCCTCTTTACAAAAGTCCTCAAACGCCTTCCTCAATACTTCCTGTTCAGGTGTAAACTTAAAATCCATTGCTCTTCTCCTTTCCGGGTACGCGTCCATTTGCGTCCACAAATGAAGATATTCTGTGCGATGCCCCTGTATCATCCATCATGCGGTTTTCCCACATGCCGGTCTTGAAGAACCTCTTTGGAACATATACTACGACCTTGACTTAGTCAACTCTAAAGGGTTCGAGACTTAAATTCCGTAAGTTTCCAGGTATGATACATTTTTCAGTTTACACTTTTTAAGGGTCTGGTTCTAACCCCGTCCCTTATGTTAAAAGGAGTAAATTTCGTGAAGCAAAGCCCATTGCGGAACAGATGGTTGCCAGGCACCCTGCAATGCACTGAACAAAATATTACTTTTATACCGCTATATTTTGCTTTTTCTGCTACTTACGCAGGCAAGGGTTTAAAAAACCATTTCAAAAACTGAGGCTGCCAGTCACTTTGCAATGCAAGTCGGCAATAATCTCCTGAATAGTATCCGAACGAAAAATAGAAAATCTTTTCAAGTTCAAGTCGAAGATCCCGCACGATTTCTGGGGACATAGATTTCTGGGGACACAATACTTAATAA
Source organism: Deltaproteobacteria bacterium (assembly GCA_030643245.1). Classification (GTDB taxonomy): domain Bacteria; phylum Desulfobacterota; class UBA8473; order UBA8473; family UBA8473; genus JAUXHQ01. Next base: position 3,524 of record DAOWME010000132.1, on the reverse strand, counting down.
GTGAGATTTGCGATGCCCATCATAAGACTTGACATGATATGCATAAAATGCTAGGCTTATGCATAAGGAGGTCAGCCATGAGAACAACACTTGATTTACCCGAGGATTTAGTTAATGAGGCTATGAAAGCTACTCACATTAATACAAAAACCAAGGTCATAATAACCGCTTTGGAAGAATTAATAAGGAAATCAAGGATTTCCGGGTTAAAGGAATTCAAAGGCAAAGTAGATTTGGACATTGATATGAACGCCATTAGAGGGCGTCAATGTCGGTATTAGTTGATACATCCATATGGATCGAATATTTCAGGAGCGCCGATCACGCTGAAAAGCTTGAGTACTTAATTGATGAGAACCTCATTGTCATTAACGATCTTATACTTGCAGAATTGGTCCCGTTTTTAAAGGTTCGCAACCAACGTAAACTCATCGAATTGCTATGTAGTATTAGTAAGTTAATGCTATCCATTGATTGGGACCAAATTATTGAATTTCAACTCAAATGCCTGAGAAATGGTTTAAATGGAATCGGTATTCCTGATCTCATACTAGCCCAAAACGCAAATCAACATCACTGTGAAATATATTCACTTGATAACCATTTTGAGCTTATGAAAGACATCCTCAAACTCAAGTTGCTGGTTTAATGATGATCTATGCCAAACATCAGCTTTGAGAAGGATGCTCATTTCGTTTCGCTTCATTCGCACCTCTCAAGCTGGGCATTAGGTTGCTCGACTGGAGATAAAAATATGGAAACGATAGTATTACCAGATGGTTATGCGGGCAATATGCAATATGGTTGTTTGCTATTCTAAGCCAATTGAAGAAGACGAAACCAACCAGATATTCCGGGGACACGATACTTAATTCCAACCAAAAAATGCACCGGATGAAACCGGTGATTTTCATGATTCACGGCGCCGGTCAGCACCGCGATTATGTGCAAAAATGAGGAGATAAGATGATCCCAAAATATGAAGAAATAATGTTGCCCCTTCTCAGATACCTTTCAGATAGTCAAGAGCATGGACTAAGTGAAATGCATGATACATTAGCAGAACAATTCAAGTTGAAAAACAAGGAATTAAGAAAGCTTTTACCCAGTGGCAAACAGACCATCTTCCAGTATCGTACAACTATTAACTATTTAAAGGAGAAAAAACCGATGAGACAAAAAACATTTGCATTAATTATGGTGCCTGTCGTCCTGGCGATGTTGTGTCTGACGACAAACAGATCGCTGGCGGGCGCTTCAAAAGGCAAGATCGTCCATGACGCCGAGTACTATATCCTCGATGCCCAGAACAGCAAAAAATGGGCTGCCGAGGACAAGGATCTCGACAAAAAGCTGTCGGAGTTACAGAAAAAGTATGGCAGGCCGCCCAACATCATCCACATCATGTGGGACGACACGGCCTACGGTGACATCGGTATCCCCGCCATCCAGAAGGTCCGAGGCCTCGAGACGCCTCACCTTAACACGTTGGCCGAAGAGGGCATTCTCTTCACCCGCATGTATACCGAGGTCGGATGCACTCCCAGTCGCGCCGCGTCGGTCACAGGTCGCCTCGCTGTCCGCAGCGGCATGTACAACATCGGGATGCTACTCGAGATGCATGGGATGCGCGGCGAGGAGGTTACCATTGCCGAGGTGCTCTCCAAGGCCGGCTACGCCACAGCCTTCCATGGCAAGTGGCACCTGGGCGACATAGAGGAGAGCTACCCACACAACCAGGGCTTTGACGAAGCCTTCTTCACCGGCTACAACCAGATATTGTCACTCAATACCAGGGTTGCTGAAGGGGCCAACGCCTCCATTGGCCTATATGAGGACATGCTGCCGCCGGACCCCTACAAGCTCGACGACACCTTCGTGACCAAGGGTTGGGTGCAGATCGCCGAAGGCAAGAAGGGTGAAAAGACCCTCCAATGGGGCGACAACTCTCACGAAAACTACATGAAGATTGACCCCGAGGCCCAGCGGCGCACACTGGAATTCATCGAGCGGAATGCCAAAGCCGGCAAGCCCTTTTTCGTCGCCAACTGGCCGAACCTGACGAGTTTCATTCCCAACCCCAAGAAATGCTCGACGTCGCGTAGCCTCTTGCAAGACGGCCTGCAGTGTAACATCGATCCTTTCATCGGGAAGGTGATGGACAAGCTTAAGGAACTTGGCATCGCCGAGAACACCCTGGTCATCGCCATGGCTGACAACGGACCGATGACCCACAACCCGCCACCGGGCCTCGGTATGGCCGAGACCATCTATCGAGGTGGTAAAGGCGACTTCCTTGAGGGCGGTGTACGCGTGCCGGCCTTCGCCTGGTGGCCGGGCGTGATCAAGCCCAGCCAGCTGGTCGGCGACATCATCCACGAGACCGACCTCTTCACCACGTTTGCTCGGTTGGCCGGCGCCACCCAGCACATTCCCACCGACCGTGTCATCGACGGCATCGACCAGACGGCTCTGCTGATGAACGGCGATACTCACAGCCGTCGCGACTACGTTTTTATCTATGCGGGTCCCAGGCTTGGTGCGACGGTCAAGGGCAATTACAAGCGCCACTGGATTTCCCCGGACCCGGTCGGCGAGGCCAGCGGCATCCCCGCCGCGTTCTATTTTCTGCCATCCGATCCGCGCGAGAAGACCCCCATGCTGGTGAACCTGATCCACCTCAAGAGCCCCTTCAACCGGATGAAACTGCGCCACGATATATGGAAGAAAAAGTATCCTGACTCCCATGAAAAGTACGGTATCCCGTGGACAGGTATCGCAAATGCAACACCGGAGGTCAAGGCACTGGCCAAGCCGAAGCTGAACTTAAAAAAGCTACCGTTCGATCCGCTGGAATACATCGAACATCTCGATCAGTTGCCGTTTGACCCGAATATGGATCCGGGTCTGGGTAACTAAACTGCAAACCGGATGCCCTCCCACCGCCATGGAGGGAGGGTTTTTCTCCCCCTTTTTCGTGCAGGCAGTGCTATTCGAGAAGGAGGTTCTTATGAATTCGAGAAACAAGGGCATCTCACGGCGTGACTTCATCAGATCAACGACCGTTGCAACTCTGGCCTTGACCGGTGGCACAACCTTAAGGCCAGGCACGGTTCGGGCTGACAGAAAGAGTCCTTCGACACCAGGAAAACTTGCCATAAAAGTCGCGGGCTACAAAGTTGATCGCGTCGATGCATTGATAGATGGACGCGTGCCGATCGAAGGCTGCGTCACGCAGTTTGAGTTTGCAAGTATCGGCGATATAAACACAAACGTCTTTAGCGGCCCGCAATCGTATGAGGTGTTAAAAACCGCTTTATTATAGTTATTTCCGGGTGTGTCCCACCTTTTACACAAAGCGGTTATCTGCCTTTGGTCAGAATGGAGATATTGCATACAGGGGATATTCTGGGGACACAATTCTTAATTATTGACAAGTGAGATTTGCGATAGTATTGTTTGACTATGGTGAGAATAGGTCGTGTAGTTGCACCGGGGCTCCCCCACCACATAACACAACGAGG
>DAOWME010000117.1 GCA_030643245.1 Deltaproteobacteria bacterium | reverse complement strand
GTCAGATCAATTTTACTCAGGCGCTTTCCAAAACCAAAGATGTTATTGTTTTACTATTTCAAAGAACGAAAGAAAAAATATCCGGGTTAATCTCCGACCTCCATGAAATTTTTATCCAAACCACCGAACCGATCAGGCCCGGCAGACAATTTCCAAGAAAACACAAGGTTTCGAGGAGAAAATATTTCCAAAATTATAAACCAATATGTTAAGTTAATGACATTGAACCTTAAACTGTGAACAGATACTTAAATGGTTTGTCATCAAAAACAGTATGCCCATATCTTCAATCCGTGCTTATCTGAATATTCCCTAAGCCACTCAAGATACTTCTGACAATTTTCTTCTTCGAAAAATACATTCTTCCGTCTATTGCCACGTTTGATGCCGGCCGCAAAGGACATTGTTGAGAAATGTTCGATGATCTACATTTTGCCACGCTTGAGTATGGATACTAGCAGCCAAAACCCCATCATGCCGGCAACGACAAATCCTATGAGCCCGACAACAGGTATATCATGCCACTTGGGCGGAATCCCTGAAAGGACGATAAGGGCAGAACCGATCACCAGGGAGGCCAGTACAATGGCAAAGGCTAATCGGTTGCTGATCCTGTCATGGGTAGAGAGCATGGGTTCCAATCCGCGATGCTCGAAAGCTATCTTCACCTTTCCCTGACTGATTAACCTGAGAATCTCGCGAAATTCTGCGGGGACCTCCTTTAGAAGGTGAAGAAACTCTGTTCCGGAATCGAGCGAATCCCGGGCAATCCTCCGGGGATGAAGGCGATCCAACTGAATGCGCCTGACGAACGGGGCAGACTGTTCGATCACATCAAAGTCCGGATCCAGCAGCCTGCCAAGCCCTTCTACCGTACTAAGGGCCTTGATCATAAGAAAGTGGTCCGGAGGGAGGCGCAGGCGATGTTTTGCTACCGTATCCATAAGTTGATGTAGTAGTTTTCCAAGCTCAAGCTCTTTCAGTGTCCGATAAAAATGCCGATCTATAAACTCGGCAACGTCCCTCTCTAACGTATGACGGTCCGGGTCGTCATACGGAATGGTGAGCTTGAGCAAGGCATCCACCGTCTTTGCTTCATCCCTGCGAACAACACTCATGACCAGGTCGGCGAAGTTCTCCCGGCTCTGCCGGTCGACGCGGCCCATCATGCCGAAATCGAGATAGCAGATAATGTTGTTTGGAAGGATGAAGATGTTCCCCGGATGCGGGTCAGCGTGAAAGAAACCATGGACAAAGATCTGTTTCATAATCAGGTCAAAGCCCTGTCTAGCTATCCGGCATCGATCAAGACCTTCTGCTTCCAGCCGGTCTATGTCAGAGGCCTTGATGCCGTCTATATATTCCATGGCAAGGACCAGCGTGGTTGTAATTTCTCGATATATTTTAGGGACATAGATTGTGGGATCATTGATGAACTGCATGCCGAAGTGCTCCACGTTGGCTGATTCGATGCCATAATCTAGTTCCTTTTCCAATGTGTGGGCAAATTCCTCAACTATTTGGGTGGGATGTTGGATATCCCAGCCTTCCACATGCTTCTCCATTAGGGTAGCCAGATGCAACATTATTTCCAGATCAACATCAATGATTCGATGTATGCCCGGCCTCTGCACCTTTACTACCACCTCTTCTCCGTCTATGGTCCGTGCGCGGTGGACCTGTCCGATGGAGGCCGCGGCCACGGGCTCTTCCTCGAAATCTGAGAATATCTTTTCCAGGGGTTTTTGTAACTCCTTCTCGACAATCCTCTTTACATCGGAGAAGGGAAAAGGAGGCACGTTATCCTGAAGCTTGGGTAATTCTTCGATGAATTCAAGAGGCAAGAGATCGGGCCTGGTGGAGAGGATCTGGCCCATCTTGATGAACGTGGGACCGAGCTCCTCAAAAGCCATCCGTACCCTCTGTGCCCTGGAGAGTGTCTCTATCTTTTCCCCCCGTTTGCGAGAGATCATCTGCATACCGATCTCTAAGTACTGTTCAATCTTCAGGGTCTCCACCACCTCTCCAAAACCGTACTTGAAAAGCACCATGAGGATCTGGCGGTAACGTTGTACATGGCGATAAGTGCGCCCTATGATACCAATCTTACCAATAAGCAAATCAGCCTCCTTTCCGTACTTGCAGTCCAGTTTGGATCTTCATATACTTACGTGCTTATGAAATGGTCTCTCGGGTGTTAGCGAATTCCAGGAAACCGATCTCATCCAAGTTCAACTTAGGGACGTGGCCGAAATAAGAAGGTCTACAGAGCAAGGTTATCTGCGTATGAAATCGCTCGCTTTTTTCCACAATCCCAAGCCGGACACCCACGACTTCCATTTTTCGATCTCCGGCGATATGTAATAGTCAAGATTGGCCAGATATCTGGGCAAAATGTGTGGAACAGCGAGAGACCGGGTTGCTTCGGGCTTGACTACCACTTCCGCCTCATCCTTCATATCCTCCCTGGCCGCAATGATCATGAAATGGAGCCTGTTCAATATATTTACCTCGCTGGATCCGGCATCCATATCGAGGGAGAGGAGGTTTAGATGAGGGAACATATCCTTGAGTTTTCTTTCCAGCCCCCGCCCTGTAATGTGGTTTGCAATACAACCAAATGGCTGAAGGCATACGATATTGCCTGTCCCTTCTTTTAACATTGCGATCATCTCAGCGGTCAGGAGCCACCCTTCGCCGAACTGGTTGGCCAGGCTCACCACTTCGCCTGTGATTTCAGCCAGATCTTTTAGATCAAAGGGCTCCCTGTAAAGACGGAACCCCTGCATAACCCTATCGATCTGAGAAAGGTGGTGACTCAGATAGATGTCCATCAGCCTGGTTTTGATGCCGTCCACAAGGGAGCGTTTAAAGAATGCCTTTTGATCAAAACCTTCATTAACAAACCTCTGGATGAAAAAATTCTGTAGATAAGGAAGCGCCACTTCCACCCCCTGACTAGAAAGCCATTCTATGATATTATCATTGGCAAAAAAATTATATTTGACAAATATTTCGCCCACTACCCCTATCCTGGGAACAGACCGCTCACGGATCGACACCTCATTGAAGTCTGTCACCGCCTTTTTCAGAACCCCCAAGAGGTAATGATAATCGGCCCTCTCAATGCCCGCTTCCATCTCCGAAAGATATCCTAAGTGCAGGGCCTTTGAAGCCCCCGGACTTTCTTCCCTCGCCACAGTAGCGAGATACATTTTGGCGAGAGGATCGGCGAAAATAATCCCCAGCGCCATTCGTTTGACGAGTTCCTTCTCGTTGATCACAAATCCGGGCTGGGGGTTTATGTCCTCAGTGGAAATAGCGATCACAGGAACATCATTAAGGCCTGCGGCAGCAAGGCCTTTCCTGATAAGCGAAACATAAGAAGAAGCCCGGCATTGACCGCCCGTTTGGGTCAGGATGACAGAGGTTTTTCCCGGGTCGTACCTGCCTGACTGAAAGGCCTTTATTATGTCCCCTGCGACAAGGACCGCCGGATAACACATATCATTATTGATATTCTTGAGGCCATATTCCACCGAGGCCTTGTCCTGAGGCGGAAGGACATCTACCCTGTAGCCCAAGGGTTTAAACGCTGCCGGTATAAGCGAAGAGTAGAAAGGAGAAAAATAAGGGGCGATAAGGGTTTTATCCCTGTCCTCCGCGGTGAAGACACGGGTCGTTCTCTTGCTTTGCCCATTGCCCTTGGGCCGGTGTTGCCTTTCCTCATTCTCCCTCACCGCTTCCAGCATGGAACGGAGTCTGATCCTGACTGCGCCCAGGTTGGTTATCTCGTCCATCTTGATCAGTGTGTAGATCCTTCCCGAGCTCCCGATGATTTCCCTTATCTCATCTGCTGAGATAGCGTCCGGTCCGCACCCGAAGGATGTGAGGTGGACCATTTCTGTGTGGCGGTTATTGCAGATCCACCCGGCCACGGCGTAAAGCCTGTTCGCATATGTCCACTGGGTAAGGACATTTACATTATCCAGGGATTGGTTTGTATTGACCGGAACGGCATTTTCGCTGATAACATCAACCCCCATACAGGTTAAGGTATCCGGTAGACCGTGGTTGATAAGCGGGTCTATGTGATAAGGGCGACCGGCCAGAAGGACGATCATCCGTGCTTCTCTTTTGGCCTTACTTATCAGGATACTCGCCCTCTCAACCAGCTCTCTCTTAAATTCCCTTTGTGCGGCCAGTCCCTCTTCCACACCCTTTACCACAGTCCTGTAATCCACGCCGAATTGCTTCAAGAACAGGTGAAGCTGCTTTGTCAACAGGCCCTTATCACGAAAGCTGACAGCCGGACTGTCGAAGGGTATACCGTACTTACCACCAGGGTCGATTGAGCTTTTCAAGACATCCGGGTATCCGGTAACAACCGGACAGTTGAAACTGTTGAGGACATCAGAGTATTCTCTTCTCTCGTAAACCACAATAGGATAAAATATCCTGTCCACGCCCCGGTCCAGGAGATCGAAGATATGTCCGTGGGCTAGTTTGGCGGGGAAGCAGATGTTCTCCGACATCACTGTCGACGCACCCCTCTCAAAGAGTTTGGAATTGGACGTGGAGGAAAGAACAACCTTGAAGCCGCATGCAGTCAAGAAAGCAGACCAGAAGGGAAAGTTCTCATATATGTTCAGGCAACGGGGGATGCCAAAGGTAAGGATCGGATTACCTTCGGGCTCTGTTCGCCGATTAAATAGAAGGTCTAATTGCTCTGCAATCAGGTTGGTTCCCTTATCCCTTGTCTTGGGTCTATTGGTGAAATGACGCTCGCACCGGTTGCCTATAAAAAACCGGTTTCCGTTGGCAAACGTGAGTATTACCACCTGGCACCTGTTCTCACAACCACTGCAATGTATTTCCTTTTTTGTGAAACGAACTTTCCTATCCGGATCTTCAATCACATCAAATCCCGTCGACTCGGAGGGTCTGTCGAGATGGTTTTTTAGGGCGGTCAGGGCCGCGCCGTATGCTCCCATTAACTCAGGAATGTCGGGGCGAATCACGTCTTTTTTGAGCATAACTTCAAAGGCGCGCAATACTGCCGGGTTGCGAAAGGTTCCCCCGTGGGCCACTATTTTATCTCCCAAGACATCGGTGTCCCGTAGTTTGAGAACCTTGTAGATGGAGTTTTTGATTACTGAATAGGCCAGTCCTGCGGATATGTCAGAGATAGTTGCACCCTCCCGCAGGGACTGTTTGACCCTGGAATTCATAAATACCGTGCATCTGGTTCCCAAATCAAAGGGGGCGTTCTTCTCACATGCGATCTGAGCAAAATCTGCGACGCTATATCCCAGTGAATGGGCAAACGTCTCGATAAAGGAGCCGCATCCGGACGAACACGCTTCATTGATCTGAATATCCGATACGGCATGGTCGCGGATATAAATTGCCTTCATATCCTGGCCGCCGATATCCAAAATAAAAGATACATCTTTATCAAAGCGCTTAGCAGCGAGGTAGTGTGCCATAGTCTCAACCACGCCATCATTTAGGCCGAAGGCCGCCCTGACGAGGTCTTCACCATACCCGGTAGCGGCTGCGCGGACGATGCGCGGCGAGAAACCCGCCTCGATGAATTTTTCCCTGAAAGCGGACAACCCCTCTTTTGCCGCCCGGATAGGGTCGCCGTTATTGGATCCGTAGTGGCCGAGCACAAACCTTTGCCGGTCATCGGCAAGGACAAGCTTTGTGGTTGTTGAACCGGAATCTATGCCTAAAAAAAGCTCCCTCTTTTCCAGGCCGGCCAGGCTGACACAGGATACCCGATCCCTGGAGTGCCGTTCCTGCCATGTATCAAACTCTGATTTGCTCTCAAAAAGTGGAGGGAGTCTCTTGGCGCCCCCTTCCACTCCCTTAACTCCTCTCTTCACCGGCATGGCAAGGAGATACTCGATCGTGGCCCTATGGGATTTACCATCCCTGGTCAGGGCTGCTCCCATGGCGGGGATTAGCTCCGGGTGTTCTGGAACAATCAGATCTTCCGGATTGTCTATGCCGAGAACCTTAAGTAAGGCCTGCCGTAGAGCCGGACAAAAGGTCAGCGGACCGCCGCCGATCAGTATCTTAGTCTCTATATTACGACCGCGGGAGAGGGCGCTCAGCGTCTGAAGGGCTACAGAGTGAAACACAGAGGCGGCTATGTCCTCTTTGGACACATCCTGGCTTAACAAGGCCTGGATATCAGTTTTGGCAAATACCCCGCACCGGGATGCAATAGGATAAACGGAAACGGCCTTTTCGGCCAGCGTGTTAAATTCGGAGACCGGCACACCCAACAGCACGGCCATTTGATCGATAAAGGCCCCCGTGCCCCCTGCGCAACTGCCGTTCATCCTGATGTCAGGACGAAAATGATCATCAAAGAATATTATCTTCGAGTCCTCGCCCCCTATTTCTATGAAAGTCCGCACCTCAGGATAGTTTCTCTTTATCAGGTGGGCGGAGGCAACCACCTCCTGGATAAAAGAAAGCCCAAAGATCTCAGCCGCTCCCATGCCCGCGGATCCGGTTACCGCCAGATCAAGCTCAACATTACCTAAGTCGCATAAGGCTTCTTCAAGAATTCCCCGCACCGTTTCCACGGTTCTGGCCTGATGACGGCGGTAACGGGCAAAAACCATGTTGCCATCTCCATTACATATCACTAGCTTGGCCGTGGTAGAACCGATATCGCAACCTGCCAGATAATTACTTTCCATTGTTCATACCCTATTGCCTCTTAACACCGAGATAGTCAGTAACGGAGCAAAACGTATCCACCATGCATACGATGAGTGATTCAGTATAACGCGGCGGCACGATGGTTAGCGGCCACATGTGTTTTTTGATAATATCCTTCTCTTTTGGGCTCAATGCCGTTATCTTCTTCGCATTTTCCAGCGCGATATTGTGGTGTCTGAAACCGTGGAGTCTCGGTCCTTCATGGAGCCAATCATAAAAGAAGAGATCATGGAGCAGGGCGCCCCGCACCATCGCTCTATAGTCCAGGGAGAATCGTTTACCCAAAAGAAAGCTCAGCCAGGCCACTTCTTTTACGTGATCGAGCCGCGTCTTCCCCCCGTGGTGCTTGTAACGCGACAGACTTGCCACCACCGGATTTTCAAGCACCGGCGCTGCTATGCTCATAAATTCCCGTTTTATTTCATAAGTTGTTTCGTTTCCGGTGGTCTCTCGCAAAGTGGGCCTGCTTTCTCTTAATAACAATGGCAAGGTCAATGACCATACAGGAAAATACCGCCGCACTAAATATACCCATGACGGACAAAGATAGTAGGTTCGTCAGTGTATAATAGGGCGGCAACACAAGATATTCAAATGCAAGGGCCAGGAGTACCCAGTAAATCGAGAACTTCAGACAGATGTGGCCCCTGAATTGAAAGCGTTGGTCCGAATAATCCCACAACCGGACGTTGAATAGATGGCGTGCATTAAACCCGGAGATCAACTCCAGTCCGGTCGTCGCCAATAAATAGCACAAAACTTTGATAAAAATATTGTGCTCATGGATCAGGGAGATGCAGCCCATCAGTATCAGAGCTCCTGTTCCGTAAAGGATAAGGTATGGGCCTTTCAGCAAACCCGGGTTTACAAACCGCCTTTCACGTATGGAACGGTAACATACCTCCAAAACCCAACCAAAAAGGGAAAAGAAGATAAAAGAGAAGAGGAGATTGGATATATCCGAGAATACGTTCATAGGATCGGACTATGCTTAGGGGCGAGGCCGAAATAACTTCCCCATTTGTGCATCTCATTTTCAGGCCATCTTTGCCCGATCTTCAAACACAAAATCCTCAAAATAGTTCGACTATTCCGGCGGTTTTGCGTTTTCAGATTGAACAAATCTAACCTAAATCTGAGCGCCAACTTGAGGAAGTTATTTCGTCCCCGTCCCTAATTGCCGGTTCATTAAGCGTTTCCAATCGGTTGCATATGATTTGAACAGCTAATACGTATAACAAGCAAGAAAAAACATCCAGCCGGTAAGAAAAGAAGAGCGAGAGATGCTATCTTTCTTCAGGACATACCAAGTAATTGTTATTGTAGGGTTACTTGCGCTGATTGCTATGCTTGCCATCTCCCTAAAAACCAAACAAAATGGTGATCTCTTTCTTTTTGAGAAGATAGTCTATGAGATTACCTCTCCTTTGCAGAAGGCGGTCGAATTCTCCTCAAGAGGGGTAAAAAGTCTTTGCCTTAACTATATCTTTCTGCTAAACCTCAAGGAGGAAAATGCTGATTTGAAAAGAGCTGTTGCTACATTGAAGATGGAAAATTCACGATTGACAGAGGCCCTTGCTGCTAATGCTCGTCTGAAAAAACTACTCGATTTTAAAGAAAGCATACAAGCCCAAATGCTCCCTGCGGAAGTGATTGGCTATGATCCGTCGAGTTGGTTCAAAACTGTGTTAATTAATAAAGGAGTCGAAGATGGCATATCAAAAAATATGGCGGTTGTTACTTCTGACGGAATAGTCGGACGTGTTGTAGAAGTATCCAGAGCGACTTCTAAGCTTCTCTTAATGACAGATCACAGGAGTTCCATTGATGCCATTGTACAGAGGACAAGAGCAAAAGGAATACTGGTGGGCAAGGTTGACCAAAGATGTCGCTTGAAATATGTTTTCCGGTCCGATGATGTTACGATAGGAGATGACATAATAACATCCGGACTGGGAGGAACCTTTCCAAAAGGATTACCTCTTGGCAAGGTCAGCAGAATTAAAAAGAACGGCTATGGAATGTTCCAGGAAGTACAAGTGGCGCCCATTGTAGCTTTTAGCAAACTTGAAGAGGTCTTGGTAATAACATCCAATAATCACGCATCAGACGGATAGCCACGCTCCTTTTCAACCTTTCTCCGGAATAAATGATTGTGGTGATAAAATTGGCATCCTTCATATATCGGTTTACACTTTTGAAATTATGGCTGCTTCAACGATGGTCAAATTTTAACCCGTGCAGAACTCGCATCTAAGTGAGCATAAAGAAAGAACAGTCTAAAACTATTAAATTTAACATATAGGTTTTGGAACTACAAACATTCTAAAAAAGGGGCTTTCCCCCTGTTCT
>DAOWME010000249.1 GCA_030643245.1 Deltaproteobacteria bacterium | reverse complement strand
TTGCCTCGCGCCACGTTGCTGTAATAGCCATAATACCTGACCATCTGTTCCCCCTTGTTCGGGACATGAGAACACATGGCCGCAAGCCATTCAAGTGCATCAAAAACTTTTGGTTCATCGCGGATTAGTGGGAAATTTTCTAATTATTTGATCTTTATAGTTGTTTTACTTTTTAACAGTAGGGATAGCAGGTATCCCTTCAGCGTATTAGGTTTTTATACAAGCTGCTGAGGGTGTGAGACGATAAGAGAGGGAGTCCTGCCTCCGAATTGTCGAAAAAGGAGCTGCCTTTTTACGTTAGAGTTGGTTTTACCCGAGATTTGAGCAAACTACTCCCTTGATGCACGGAGAACCTCTCATCCTGTTTTCAAAAGAGGACTTATTCAGCTTAGGGACGGGGACGAAATAACTTCCTCAAGTTGGCGCTCAGATTTAGGTCAGGTTTGTTCGATCTGAAAAATACAAAACCACAGGAATAGTCTTACCCATTTCGAGGATTTTGTGTTTGAAGATCGGTCAAAGGGCTAAGGAGTGCCTGTCCCCAAAGCTGAAAGTGAGAAAACCGAAAGACTCTTCTTTTAATGCTTTCAGCTTTGAGCTTACATCTTCGAACTTCAGATATCAGATAAACTTTAGCACTTACAATCAGGAGGAGGCATGAAAAACAATAATCTAACCTATCCTTTTACCGCCATAGTCGACCAGGAAAAGATGAAGAAAGCTCTGATCTTAAACGCTATCAACCCGAAACTGGGCGGTGTTTTGATTCGAGGCGAAAAAGGCACGGCCAAATCTACCGCTGTGCGGTCTTTGGCCGTCCTTTTGCCTGAGATAGAGGTGGTTGCCGATTGTAAATTTGGCTGCAATCCGGAGGAAAGAGCGGGCATGTGCCGCGAATGTATAGATCGTCTTGGAGGCGGGGAAGAGCTTCCCGTCGAAAAGAGAAAAATACGTGTGGTTGAACTTCCGGTTGGTTCTACGGAAGACAGGGTTGTGGGTACCCTCGATATGGAACATGCCATCAAAAAAGGTGAAAAGCGCTTTGAACCCGGTGTGCTAGCTGAAGCGAACCGGGGAATCCTCTATGTGGATGAGGTTAACCTCCTTGATGACCACACCGTTGATGTGCTCCTCGATTCCGCTGCAATGGGTGTCAATACGGTGGAGAGAGAAAGTGTCTCATACTCACATCCTGCAGAGTTTATCCTCATCGGCACCATGAACCCTGAAGAGGGAGAGCTCCGGCCTCAACTCCTTGACCGTTTTGGACTCTGTGTCCATATTGAAGGAATAGCAGACCTTGAACAAAGGGTTGAGGTCGTCAAAAGAAGGGCATCTTACGACGAAGATCCCGCCGGATTTCAAAAGACCTGGGAAGAAGAGGAAGAGAAACTCAGGAAATCTGTTGTTCGTGCCAAGGAGCTCTTGAACCAAGTAACCGTCTCCGACGATATGCTGTATTTGATTGCCCGTATCGCTATAGATATGAATGTGGATGGCCATCGGGCGGATATTATTATGATGAAGGCATCCAAGACCCTGGCAGCATTAAACGGGCGAAGAGAAGTTCTGGAAGAGGATGTGCAAAGTGCAGCGGATATGGCCCTTCAGCACAGGATGCGCAGAAAGCCGTTCCAGAAACCTGGTGTGGAAGAGGAAAAGATAGCAGGGATTATCTCGCATACCCATCCCCACAGGCACGGGCATGTAAAAGTGAGCTAAAGCGATTAAAGTTATAAGTGCCTGAAGTTTAGGTATTTCTAAGAGGTAACTCGCATGGATTGGACAAAAAGAGAAGTTTACCCCTTTTCTGCGATTGTTGGACAGGAAAAGATGAAGCTTGCACTTATTTTGAATGCCATCTGTCCATCAATCGGAGGAGTTTTAATCAGGGGAGAGAAGGGAACAGCAAAGTCAACGGCTGTCCGGGCATTGGCAGCTCTTTTGCCGGAGATAGAAGTGGTTTCTGGATGTCCTTTCAATTGCGACCCACATGAATATGAAGGCTTGTGTCCCGAATGTAAAGCAAAGGTTAAGCAAGGTATTTCTCTATCTACAACAACAAGAAAGATAGGGCTAATCGATCTTCCTCTTTGTGTAACCGAGGATAGGGTGGTAGGGTCTCTGGATCTTGAGTATGCAATAAAAGAGGGGAAGAGGCGTCTTACGCCCGGACTGCTTGCGGCAGCCCACAGGGGAATCCTGTATATAGATGAAGTCAATCTGTTAAATGATCATATTGTGGATGTCATTCTCGATGCGGCTGGTATGGGTCTAAATATTATTGAGCGGGAAGGTATTTCTTATGCGCATCGGGCCGAATTCATCCTTATTGGAACGATGAACCCTGAGGAGGGGGAGTTGCGACCGCAACTCCTTGATAGGTTCGGGATATGTATACAGATCCGAGGAACGGAAGACCCGGATGAGAGGATTCGGCTGATCAAACTCAGAGAACGTTTTGATCGAGATAGCGCTGACTTTATAATGAAGTACCAACGCCATCAGAATGGTCTTTCAGAAAGGATTGAAACTGCAAAAAAGCGCCTTTCCCATATCAAAATTTCGGATGAGATGGTCCAACTCTGTTCAAAACTTGCATTAGAGGCATTTGTGGCGGGGCACCGTGCAGATATAATTATGCGAAAAACGGCACTTTGCATCGCATGTTATGAGGGAAGAGAAGAGGTGACCGAAGAGGACATAAATAATGCTTCTGACCTTGTGCTCTTCCACCGTGTAAGGATGCCTCCTCCCCCGCAGCATAGACACGAAGAAAAGGAAGAACAGCAGCCATCTACTCCGGAAGAGGAGAAAGAGCCTGAAAGGGGAGAGGAAAGGCCGGAGATACAAAACCGGAGAAAGAGTGAGGGGCGAGACGGAGAAGAGGAAGAAAAAAAAGACAGAGAGGATTCGGAAAAAGGCAAGTCCCATATTCCTATGCTTGAGGCCGTTTTCCCTGTTGGAGATACCTTCAAGGTGAAAAAAATCCAAACAGAAAGGGACCGGATTTTTCGGAAAGGCTCGGGGAGGAGAAGCCGGACAAGGACATCCTCAAAGGCAGGCAGGTATATCATGAACACAATGTATAGAAAAACCGATGACCTGGCCCTCGATGCCACGATAAGGGCGGCTGCCCCCTATCAGACACGGAGAAGAAGAGAAGATGTGGCTATCGCCATTGAAGATGGCGATATTCGAGAGAAGATAAGGGAAAAACGGATCGGAAATTTTATTGTCTTTGTTGTGGACGCCAGCGGGTCCATGGGGGCCGGCAAACGCATGATCGAAACAAAGGGGGCTATTATTTCTCTTCTTCTAGATGCCTATCAGAAAAGAGATAAGGTCTCCCTGGTTGCCTTTAAGGGAGAATCCTCAGAGGTACTTCTTCCTCCCACCAACAGTATAGAGCTTGCTCATAAGCTCCTTGAAGAGCTTCCTACCGGAGGGAAGACCCCACTCTGCCATGGGATATCCCTCGGTTACCAGACCATCCAGGGTTATTTCCGAAAAGACCCCAACATATATCCGTTGCTGATACTTATCTCTGATGGAAAGGCCAATGTGAGTCAATATGGTGGAAAACCCCTCTCAGAGGCTATGGAAGTGGCAGAGGAGATAAAAGATGACCCCCGAGTCAATACAGTCGTAGTTGATGTTGAAAGATCGGGGCTGATTTCATTTGGGCTTGCTCATCAATTATCCGTACGAATGGGGTCGAGATATTTCAAGATCGAGGATCTCAAGGCAGATACATTAGTGGATGTTCTGCGAGAGGATTTATTGAAGTAAGGAGTTCATGCAAAGTTGGAAAAACCGGGATAGGGGACG